>JAKJCH010000006.1:23498-23807 GCA_022706565.1 Bacillota bacterium
CCGCCGGTGATCAGCAAGTGGTGTTCTTGTGCCAAGGCAGTCAATTGCTCAATTTGAGCCGGTTGATGTTCGGGGTAATAGACCTCCAAACCCTCTATCCCCATGGCGATGATTTGCCCAATTTTGTCCTGATCCCGTATCAAACCAGGATGGGCCAACACGCTGATGCCCCCGGCCATATTGATGAGGCTGATTGCTTCTTCGGGAGTGAACTTATACCGGCGAACATAAGCGGGGCGGCCGTGGTCTATGTATTTGTCAAAAGCCTCTTCCTCTGTGGAGACTACTCCCAGGTGGCACAATGCCCGT
>JAKJCH010000070.1 GCA_022706565.1 Bacillota bacterium
GGGAGCATCTGCTCAAGGTGATCGGCAACGGCTGCCAGGACTGCGGCGACTGTGCCCTGCTGGACATGGCCTACCTGTGTCCCATGTCGCAGTGTCCCAAGAACTAGCGCAATGGTGCCTGCGGGGGCAGCCGCGACGGTTGGTGTGAGGTTTTCCCCGGCAGGAAGAAATGCGTCTGGGTTAAGGCTTATGCCATGCTGAAGGCCTACGGTGAGGAAGGGCAGCTGGAAAGTCTGCAGGTGCCTCCGGTCAACTGGGATCTCTACCAGACCTCGGCCTGGTATAATTACTACACCGGACGCGATCATTCCGCCATCACGGAGGACAAGGATTAGAGCTGAAGGTGCGCTGCGAACCAAAACCAATTGGTCCCTGGGAAATTCGATCCCGGTGGCTGCTTATATAATCCCCTTGACGCTTGCCCGCGACTGCGATTCCTTGGCCAGAGCGGTTATCTGCTGGCACAGGGACCCCAGTTTCCCGTAATTATGGTCGGCCACCGCTCTTTCCATGGACAAGGCCAACTTCGATATCTTCATGAATCCATACATTCCTGCGGTGCCCTTGAGACTGTGGCTGATATGCTTGATGGCACTATCGTTTTTGAGTTTTATCGCCTCTCGCAGCTCAATCAGCATCTCCTCCAGCATCTCCATGAATTCAGGCAGCAGTTCGGCAATGATCTGCTGGGAGTAAAGGTCGGCCTGCTTGTCCTTCACAAACTCGTTGTTAAGCAGGTACTTGATTTCCCGTACGAGTGTTTCCGAACGGAACGGTTTGGCCAAGTAGGACGTACAGCCGCAGGCCAGGCATTTGTCGCGGTCGCTGCTGTGCGAGTTAGCAGTAACTGCGATTACCGGTATTTCCTCCCACGCCGGGTTTTCTCTGATCCGCCGGGTGGCCTCATAACCATCCATACGGGGCATTAGCATATCCATCAGTACCAGGTCAAAGGCTTTCCGTTCCATTTGGCATAAGGCTTCCAGACCGTTGGCGGCGGTTACCACCTCAAATCCGTAGTTGGTAAGCATTTGGCCGATCAGTTTCTGGTTGAGTTCATTATCGTCAACCAGCAGGATCGAGACAGGATTGAGAGAAGCCATGAATTCTTCATCGAGGGTCGACGGCCAGGCCGATTCACGTTCGGATGGGTTTATTTCCTCCTGCCGGTCGACCTCCAGGGGCAGCGTGACTTCAAAGGAATGACCGGTTTCGGGATGGCTGCGGACATGCAGTTTGCCCCCCATAAATTCGATTAGACGCTGGCACACGATCATCCCCAGGCTGACGCTCGAATTACTTTCACCATTCAGGCTGGTACTGGGTCCGGAAACAGCCGACCTGATCGAATGCGGCTTGGCAATACCGGCGCAAGCTATTGACAGCCGATGGGAAGGCGAAGGAGAAGTGACTACCCGGGCTGATATTTGTATACCTTCGATATCTTTATGTTCCATGAGGTTGAACAACATATTGCCAACTACCCGTTTCATTTTGGTCTGGTCCAGGCAGGCATTGCCGGGCAGACTGCCATTCAGATCCAACTCCAGCCGGAGGCCTTTTTTCTGCAACAGAGGCCCAAACGCGGAGGTCCATTGGGGCAGGGCTTCACGGAGGTCGGTAGGAACCAGATCCAATTGTGCCCCTCCGTCCTGGAGCTTGGCCAATTCCAGCACATCATCAATGTTGTTGAGGAGCGTTTCCCCGCAATCGCGGATGTCATCGACCAAGAGCAACTGGTTCGTATCAAGCCGGCTGTGTTCCAGCAGATCGGCCGAACCGAGAATACCGATCAAAGGTGTGCGCAGCACGTGGGTCAGGTTGGACAGGAAGCGGTCGCCAAAAAGGGACTGGTTTTCCCTGCCCGGTTGGCCATGTGGAGGCGAATCCTGGTCTGCGGACAAACGATTATTAGAAATACCATGATTAGATTCCTTATATTGCAATTTAATCTGCCTTCCTCTCTCCAAAAACTCGCCAATGGCGATCTTACATGATGCCGTATAGACAGCATATATGATAGTGGAGGAAAAATATGTCTAATCATGGCAGCGGGAATGAAAAATTTTGTGTTTATTTCTGGCGAACCTAATCACTTATTGGAGAAGCTAAGGTATTTTCCCGAGAAATCGGGTCTAATAGGCAAATTTGATCTAAAAAAATGATTTGCATGCAAGGATGGGGGCCAGGATGGCGTAAGTAAGGATGACGCGGGTAAAGATGATGAACGGGTGCCGCCGATGCCACAGTCGGCGGCCGGTTTAAGCATTGAAAAGCAGGAATTTGGCAAGTCAGGGGGAATTTATTAAGAGTGAGTCGAATTTACTGGGATAGAATTGCCCCGTACTACGTACATAGAGGAGAGGTGTTGAATTGAAGCTTTTTAATCCTGGACGCTTCCTATTGGCCGCAGCCCTGATGGTGGCCTGGGCCTGCTGCCTGTCCGCCCCGGCGGCGCAAGCCGCGTCCACTGTAGACATCATCATAAACGGGCAGCAGATACCTTCTGATGTTCAGCCGGTGATCGTGGAAGGGCGGACTTATGTGCCTTTAAGGGTGGTATCGGAAAACCTGGGCGCCCGGGTTACCTGGATGGAAAAAGACCGCCAAGTAGTCATCAATTGGAAGACAGACACCACCCCCGACCTGCCCCGGACTTCCGAGGATATATCCATAATTCTGGATGGCCAGGTATTGAAGATTCCCGCCACTTATGGCAAACCGTTCATAAACAGCCAGTGGCGCACCATGATCCCCCTGCGGGCAGTGGGGGAAGCCCTGGATTGTGAAGTCCAGTGGCTGGCTGAGTCGTATACAGTAGTCATCGATTCCAAGGCCCAACTGGAGGATCGCCGGTTGTTTACTGACTTGGCGGCGTATAAAACCAATCTCAAACTGATGGATGGGACGGTAATAAACTCTGCCTCCCTGGCCGGCAAGACCCCGTCATCATTCAGCAGCGAACAGATCGAGGTTTTCGAGAAGTATCGCTCTGATTTGGCCAAGTACAGCGCCAATGTAGTTCTGCCGGATGGTGAGACTATTAATGCCGCGGATCTGACCATTATGGGCGAATCCTATTTGAGCGCCAATCAATTGAATAAGTGGCTGCGGCAGCAACAGGGCCGCCTTGGCCTGACCGGGGGCGGACTGGCAGGCTTGCCGCCCGATTTGGCCGAACTATATCTGAGAATAGGAGAAGAATACGGCGTACGGGGCGATCTGGCCTTCTGCCAGGCAGCCAAGGAGACGAGGTATTTCCTGTTCGGCGGCGAGGTACAACCGTGGCAGAACAATTATTGTGGCCTTTATGCGACTGGTGCTCCCCGGACCGGGGACGAAGACCTCAACGGGGCCGATCCCAGCCAGGTTTGGTTCATGCCAGGGGTTCACGGAGCGATTTTTGCCACTCCCAAAGCTGGAGTGGAGGCTCACATTCAACACCTGTATGCCTATGCCACCAAGAGCAAGCTGCCAGCCGGCAAAGCGCTGGTCGACCCCCGCTACACCTTGGTATCACGGGGCATTGCCCCCACCTGGCTGGGCCTCAACGCCCGCTGGGCAGTTCCTGGAACCACCTATGGACAAAGCATAATTTTCGATTATTGGGCCAAGGCTTACTAGCAACGGACTGTGACCTTTCCGATAAGCCAAGCAAGCTATCAGCAAGGTTTTTCATTCGTTTGTGAAGAACCGGCCAGGCCATGATAAGGGCAATTGGTTGGTGCCAGGCGCCTTATAAACCACAAAAATACCGCGGAGCAGATAGTTTCTGTCCGCGGTATTTTAATCGATATCAGGGATTTTATGAGTTTCCGTATCCCTATGTAAATCCCTAACCCCTCAGGGCCACCGACTTACGATAGAAAGGGCCGAAGGGATCCCCGATGGGCAGGACTTTGTAGCCATACTGGGTGTTGATGCATACGGCTCCGGAGAGGTAGAAGGAGCATATGGCAATGCCCATCTCCGAGTAGGCCGCCAGTTGGTGCCAGAAATGCTCAGCGCCCCAACCCAGGGTGCTCATAAACAATCCCAGGAAGAGCAGATCGATGAGGAAGAAGATGAGCCACAAAACCTTGTTGGTTCCCATCGCCCCAATCGTCATAAAGACGGTGAAGATAAAATAGCCTAGAAACGCGAAGCCTAGCTGGTGGGGGTCAAATCCCTCTCCTTTGCCGATCAGACCACTGGTCTGCATCCACCAGGTGGTACCGACGGCAAACCAGAAAAAGCCGTATCCGCAGAAAGCGGTGGCTCCAAATGTGTTATTGTGCTTGAAATCCATTATGCCGGCTATGAACTGAGCGGTAGCTCCCAGGAAGATAGCCCAGGGGATAATATAAGCGACCCCAGAGGTAATACCTAGTTTCTGTGTGGAAGCCACCAGGGTAACCATGGCCAAACCCAGCAGACCCAGGGGAGTGGGATTGGCGACCAGTTCCTGGACGTGTCCAGAGACTTTCATTTCATTTCCTGCTGACATGACAACCTCCTAATTAGTTTTGAACTGTAACCGGGATTACCTCTCTTCTCCCCCCTTTCATGGTAAAGATTGAGAATTAATGCACAAAAGATGATTCGACATCAATTTGGATATGTCCTTCAATCATGACGAATTTTGCAGCAAAGATTTGAAAATGATCAAATATTCCACTGGTGAAGCAGCCATTGGAGCCGCCCAAGGATGGTGTCAATCTGTCGGTCAAGGTCAGAAGGGGGGTTGTCGGTGGTTGCTGTGGCGGATTGAGGCGGAGCGGTGGAGGTAACCTGCTGAAGCCTTATGGATCGTTGCAGCCGGGAGATATCCTGATCATAGAGATCCCGGAAGCTGCCCTGGGCTAGTGAGTCCTCATCATTCCCGGGAGCCGGCAAGTCGAGCAGCAAGGCGGCAGATCCCATGTCCAGCACCAGATCCACCCGGTCGGGCAGGTCTTGGCGGTGGCAATCGATCTCCAGGACAGGATCACCCAGTGCTGTTTTCGAATCCGCCGGTTCGGGATTGAAATCAGCGTTCGTTTCATAAACGCCAAAATGGATACGACCCTTGTCCTCGTCACCGGCACACATATCAGCTGCAGCCAGGGTGGCCAGTTTGTAGCGTGAATTGCAGTCAAGTTCGAGGTTGGCGGTATCAAAGGGTATCCTGGCCAACGAGACTGCCTGCCCGTCGGGTCGGAAAACAGCCAGGTAAAAGCTATAGGGGTAAATAACGCTCAAGCTCCCGGTCCACATGTCTGGATCAGACTGGGGATGCAGCCCCTGGACCGCGGCCCAGGGAAAGTCATCTGCCGCCTGGACCGATATCCGTTGGGGGAGGCCCGCTGCCAGCTGTCCCAGTGGTGATTCGGGATCTATGTCCCCGGATATAAACAGGCAATCGAAATTCCAGCTGCCCGCTGCCAGAAAGCCAAGGTGGGATGCCATTTCCCTGATCACCCGGGCATCTCCCCGGCATTGTCCTTCGAGGGTGATGGTTATCCCCGGAAATGTGTTCAGGAAAGTGGCTTCTGCCAGGTTGCCTTGTGCTTCCAGCAGTATTAAGTCACCCAGGGGTTGGGGGTAGTGGAACTGGAAGCCAGCGGCCTGAGCCAATGAGCGGGGGACAACCAGAGCCTCTTCCAAGCCCAGCGTTTCATTCAGTACATCCAAGAGGCGCCGCCGTACTGACAAGGGGGGCACTCCAGGTATGGCTGCCGAGGCTGAGTCTATTACTTTTCGGGTGGGCAGCAGGTATTCGCGGTGAAGATAGGCAATATACTTCTGCAGCTGGGCCCGGCTCCATGGGTCTCCAGTCGCCTCAGGTCCGAAATGGGCCAGGCCTGGCACCTTCACTATTAAAGCCGGATGGCTGACTGGCTGGCCTTCTGTCCAGGCCGCCAGCCAAGTGTCGTTTTCGCCCAGGTCGATAGCTACATGCATGCCTTTATCCTTTCCTGGCCACTACAATTTTGGGTATCTCTTCATAGACCAGATCTCCCAGCCGGATGATATAGATATCGCCTTCGCTGTACAGGATCATGCCTTCGGGAGCCTCTGCCACCTCGGCGCTGATGAGGCCTTTTTCGATCCAGCCGGAACCGGCGGAGGGGAGCAGAGTCCCGGTGTTGATGACCACGCGCTCTATTTGCAGGCTTATATCCTCGAATCGGCTCTGCAAATTGCGGGAATCCAGCATTTGCTCCATTTGCCGGCTGAAAGATTCCAGTATTTCAGTCTCTGCATCCAGTACCTTCTGTATTTCCAGGTATGCGGTCATAGACTTGCGGGCATTAATCTCGCGTTCATCCAGGAGCTCGATCCCCCGCAGGGTTATATCCACCTCCGCGCCCAGTTTCTGTACCGTGGACCGCAGCGGCGAACGGGAGCCGGGTTCAGAGTCCAGCGACTTTTGCAGAAATTGGGCGGCATCGCCCAATACCCGCCGGCTGCTTTGACTGAATGAATCGTAGCTGCCCGCCTGGGAGACCGTCAGGCTGGAAATCAAATCATCCAGGGAGCGCCGGCCCCGTTGACCAAAATCAGCCAATTCCAGGGCATGTTTTTCATCCAGGCGGCCGAGTGCGGGCATACTTTCCAACCAGTCCTCCCAGCCCCGGGACTGGAAATTGGAACATTGCTCCAGGATTTGCAGCCAAGCCTGCAGCCAGTCCTGGAACTGGGCTGACAATCGGGCCGCCCGTCGTTGGTCCGAACGGCCGTGATAGCTTCGCAATGCCTCCAGGTAAAGTTGGTAGCCGGGCTGAACGCTTTGTTTGTACCATGTCCGGACTACCGGGAGTGTCTTGCGGTTATCCCAAATGGCATCGACTTTTTCCAATTCATTCATGAGGCTGTTAAAAAGGTCTTTACCAGGGCTGGTGCTGTGGATATCCTGAATATTGGTCAGCAATTTAATGGCCAACTGCCATTGGGACAACAGTCGGTTCAAATCACGTTTTTCTTTGCCGGCCTGAAAATCAGCCGATTTGAATAGGGAGGCTGCCAGAATGCAGGCTGGAAACCGCTCCAGGGTGTCGAGCAGCTGCTTGTCAGCCTGCAGGGAACGGGCGATGTCCACCTGCTGGACGAATAAGACCCAGCTTTCCACATGCTCCTTCAGCAGGTACAGCAGATCTACCGTACGAGTTTCAGCAACCGCTTGCAGCGTCGACCAGCGGTGGTTTATTTCGGTGCGCAGGTCCTGCAGCTGCCGGACTGCCCGTCGGGTCTGGTTGCAGATCATGACATTGAACCGCAATAGGTTGAGCAAATCAGTTTGCAGTGATTGCTCCTGGCGGCTCAGCTTGTGGATGCGGCGCCAATCGTTTTCCAGGGCCTGCCGGTACTGGGGCATGAAGCGTTGGTGAAAACTCTGGTAATAAAAAGTATTCAAGTCCAGCAGGTATTGATCCAGCGATTGAAAATCGGTGTTCCGGAGAGGCTGAACCTGCTGATCCAATTCATGGTGCAGTTGGCGCAGCATTTCATCCAACATGTCGATATATGGTTGGGTTTGATGCGGAGATTCCAATCCTAAAACACTCCCATATCTCTGCTCAAGCGCAGTTTCTTTTTCAGTACCGGTTCAATCTTGTCGGTGGCGCCGGAGGAAGGGATACCGGCGGCCTCATAATCCCGGTCGTGCTGCCGGGCGGCCAGAATCTTCAGGGCTTCGTCCCGGAGGTCTTCATCGGACAGGGGACCCAATTGCCTGACCAGGGGGTCGTTCATAAATACCGCATGGGGCAGCCAATTGAAGAGCTGCAAATACATTTCCAGCATCCTGGTGGCGTAGGGTCTGTCCAGGGCTTTACTTTCTTGTATGTGTACATAGCGCAGTAATTCCAGGCCGGTGAAAGCTTCATGCGGCTGGGACTTTATCTTGGCCGCCAGTCCTTCTATTATCGTTGGCGTACTGTCAAGTACCCCGGTTCGGTCCCATTGTACCAGGGCGGCGGCAAGAGGGTCGTCTTCCCGCAGGAGTTGTAGTTGGACCGCCTTCTGGATTATTTCATATTTGGCATATTGACGCCGGCCTTGCAATGCCGCAGCCACAATGGCATACAGGTCCAGATGCAGGAGGGAGCCTGGTTCAGGGCTGAAACCCGGGAACAGGCTGCGATAATTGTCCAGGACCCAACCGCGGGGATGAAGAGGTGCGGCCAGTATGCCTAAAAGTGGTAGGGTCCGGTCCAATAAACGGGACACTTGCCGGTGC
>JAKJCH010000071.1:0-7892 GCA_022706565.1 Bacillota bacterium
GCTCATGCTTGCTTCTTACCTTTCCGGGCAGATTTCTTGGTGGGTGTCTTCAATGCATCCGCAGCCGCTTTTTGGGCTTTGATTTTCTCCAGTAAGACGCTGGCCGGTTCCCAGTCCGGTTCCTTGCGCAGTTCTTCTAATTCTGCTGCTGATAACAAACGGCCTTCAAAAGCCTTTTTCAGGATACTCTGGCGCAGGGCCTCGGACTGCTGCAGTGTTTGTTTAATGGTTTCTTCAATTATATCGGCAACAGAGAGGCGGGATTCGATTTCGGATACAAGGACCTCCTGCTCCTTGGATGTCATAAAAGGAACAACTATGCTTCTTAAGCCAGATAGCGGAATGGTTTTTTGAGCTGTCCCGGTTGAAACTCTTAACGCTTGCTGATAGAATGCCGGGCTTTGTAACAAATAATAAAGCCATTTGGAACTTATACCTTTTTGGGGCCTAATAAGACCAATATGTCTCTGGAAACAAAACTCCTTATCAAAATCTATTAATACGGGGATACCATAAGATCCGGTGACTGTATATAGTACATCGCCTTTTCTAGGCTTTCTATTATTTTTAAGTCTATGGTAATAATCCTTATCCACATAAAAACTTTGTGAAAAGTCTATTCGATTATTTTGATCGATATTAGAAATCGTAATGAAGGGTATGCCACTTATGGACTTCGGTGGAGGCTGATGATCTCCATCCGTAATGTATTCGGCAATATCTCTTAAGCATACTAAAGGCCAGTTTCCACTTTGAACTTTTTCCGTCAACTTCCCTGCAAAGGCAGCTTTAAGCACTGCCTGCCGGTAGATTTTGAGCTGCTGCTGGAGGGTTTTTAGTGTTTCAACCCCTTTATCCAACTCGCTGAAAAGCCCTCCGATTTTGGCCACGATATGTCGCTGCTCGGGTAAAGGGGGAAGGGGCACAACCAAGTCAACAATATGCTCGCGTTTTAGATTATTAATATTTGTGCCTTTTGATATTTCACTTATTACCAGCTTATAGTATGGTCCTTGGAAGAAGTAAGCCAGGTAATTCGGGTCGACTAAATCCAGTGGTCTGAACAACGCGCAAAAAGCTCCACAACTTCCTTTAAAATCTGATGCAGCCTTGGCTGATTTCCCCACTAAGTGTTTGCTCCCGCTGGACATGCAGAAGATGATATCATGCCGTTTAATAAATTGAACATCCGAAATATATCTCTGGGGAACATAAACAAGATCTTCAAAATAAAGGGCGCCACTCACAATATTATTAGCTCTCAATATCGGGAAATTGCCTGCGGTCACAGTTTTTTTTGCATCGTCTTTCTTATACGACACTCCCTTTAATAGATTCCCTAACAAACCAACAGATGAGGTTTCCCAATCACTTCTTTTCAAAGAAACATCCATCTCTAAGCCACCAACACTTCATTCAGTTCTTCAATAATCTCTTCTGTCTTGTCGCCAAATAGTTGCCAGGCTTTACCTAAGCCACCCTGGGCGTTGAAGGGATCATAATCAAAGTCTTCTCTATCCAGGTGGAAGGAGATGGCTATATGATCCTTCATCATGTGCAGCCAAGCCATCTGTTCTGTGGTGAATTTCTCCCCGGCTCCGGCATGTCTTTTGAAAATCCAGTCCTGGAAATTGCGGTCGACGGTCTTATCATAAGGCGTCAGGATTTGATCGAGTCCGGTTATTCTCCTGATCAAGGCCACCAAAGCGGTAAGCTCTGTTTTGGGAGAACCGCCGACGATTTTATCAAGCTGCTCGTACGCTTTCCAGACCCGCAGGGGGGCCAAGGCTGGTTTGTCAGTTTTGATCAGGTTCAGCACATCTTTTATCATCTTCTCGGTAATGTCCCGGCGGCGATAGGGCTGGTTATAGTAGATCTGCAAGGCGGTTATCTCATCCTTATTGGTTTCCAGATAAGCTGCAAATTCCTGGGCCAGTTCGGTGGCCTTGTCCTTGGCTTCTTGATCCCACCCGGCAAAATCAAGCGTATCGATGTTGATATTGTCAATGACCTGCTCATGAATTTTGCGCACATTATCGATAAAGGCATTGAGATCGCCGGTAAATGGAGCGGCAGCGATTTTCATCAGGTCTTCCTGTGCGGCTGCAAGTTCTGCTTCTCCAGGCAGATGGTCGGACGGTTCCGCAAGCTCAGTCAGGGCTTTATTTTCAATATTATCAGGATCATAGGCTCCCAGCAGGTTCTTGACCACCTGGCTGATGCTCTTACCTTGAGCTTTTTCTGAAAATTGCTGTTTTTCCTGGGCGGTCATGATTTGTTCCAGGCGCGCCAGACGACCAGCCAGGCTGGTGAACAGGTCCTCGTCACGGGCACCAACTGCCACCGCGGTCAACAGATCTTTGAGGGGGACACTGGGATTCCTCTCCAGGGGACGGCTATCGGTTTTGGTCGACTTGGTCACTCCTACCGCATCGATAATTACAAAATGGTCTTTGGTATAGGTGGCCGATGGGGTGACTTTGCGCAGGTCGTCCAGGGTAATGGTTCTAGTTCCGCGGCCTTTCATCTGCTCAAAATAGTTCTTGCTCTTCACATCTCGCATGAAGACCAGGCATTCCAGGGGACGCACATCGGTGCCGGTAGCAATCATATCGACAGTAACGGCCACGCGGGGATAATAGTCATTGCGGAATTGAGCTAGGATTGACTTGGGATCTTCTTCTGCTTTGTAAGTCACCTTCTTGCAGAACTGATTGCCTTCGCCAAATTCCTCCCGGACGATTTGGATAATGTCATCGGCATGGCTGTCATCCTTGGCAAAGATAAGGGTTTTAGGCACCTCTTTTCTTTCGGGGAAGATCTGTGGCAGCCGGTCTTTGAAAGTCCGGATTATGGCCCTGATCTGGCTGGGATTAACAACTACTCTGTCCAAGTCCTTGCCGGTATAGGTAAAGTTCTCGTCCAACTGCTCCCAGCGTTTCTTGCGGGAAAGCCTCTCGCGCCGGTCAACCCATTCCCCCTGCCAAATAGCTGAGCCTTTCTTGCTGATCTCGGTTTCAATAATAAAGACATCATAACCCACGTTGACCCCATCAGCGACAGCTTCCTCATGGGTATATTCACTGACTACATTCTGGTTGAAAAAACCGAAGGTGCGTTTATCCGGGGTAGCGGTTAAACCGATTAAAAAGGCATCGAAATAATCCAGCACCTGCTTCCAGAGATTGTAGATGCTGCGGTGGCATTCATCAATGATTATGACATCGAAGAACTCAATGGGAAGCTTTGGATTATAGACGACGGGGACGGGTTCCCGTTTATCCCAACGGGCCTCGGCGGGATTGATTTCCTCGGCGGATTCATCCATTTCTTCACCTTTTAATATGGAATAAAGACGTTGAATTGTGCTAATGCACACCTGGCTATCTGTAGCAACATAGTTGGATTTAAGGCGCTGCACGTTGTAGAGTTCGGTAAATTTGCGGTTATCATCATTGGGGAGATAAGCCATAAACTCTTGTTCAGCCTGCTCCCCAAGGTTCTTGGTATCTACTAAAAATAGCACCCGGCTGACATGGGCGAATTTAATCAGCCGGTAAATGGCAGTAATAGCGGTGAAGGTCTTGCCGGCTCCGGTGGCCATTTGAATCAGGGCCCGGGGACAATTATTCTTGAAGGAAAGGTCAAGGTTAGCGAGAGCCTTAATCTGGCAATCGCGGAAGCCCTGGCTGTCAAGTTGGGGGAGATTTTGCAGACGCTGGCGCAGAGACTTACTTACCTTAGACCAGTCCCGGAGACTCTCGGGGCGATGGAAAGAAAAGACCTCTCTGGCTCTCGGTTTTGGATCTCGGCAATCGGTAAAACGAGTTATTATTCCGGTACTTTCATAAATGAACGGTAATGGCTCATTGTTCAGGTACTTTAGTTTACTCACCGCATATCCGCCCGACTGTTCTTCCACCGTGGTGAGTTTAAAACCTAAATCCTCACGCTTGGCTTCGATAACTCCTACCGGTTTGCCTTCAACAAAAAGGATGTAGTCAGCCGGTCCCTGCTCAGTGGGATACTCTCGCACGGCCACACCAATACCAGCCTGCAACCTTATTCCCTTTAGGTCTTGAATCAACCAGCCACAAGCTCGGAGTTGTTTATCAATATTATCTCTGGCAGTTTGCTCAGGAGTTTGGTTCATAATTGTACTCCAAGTGTACAGTTATTATAGTCTCATATTTTACCATATTTTTTGTTACCATTATAAAAAAGGGAAAAGTAAAAACTCTTAAACGCGCGAAGATGACCTAAGTCACATAACATTGGTCTATTACTGTAAATCAAGCGGACAAATGATGGTCAAAGAATTATGAGGTTGTGAATGGGGGAATTGACGATAGTTGACTTAGGTAATTACTCAGTAGAGTTTTCGACGTTATTCAATTATTTGGGACTCACCCTTGGCGTACTAGGGATTCTCTTAGCTATCTTTTTATATTACAAAAGTAGACTACTAAGAATGCCGCTCTATACGGTAAATAATAATCGAATTGTTGTAGAGGAGACCGAGGCTTTATCCGAAGGAATTACTCCAAAGGCAACGTATTATACTGAAATAGCCTTATGGAATGGTGGAAAGGATTATATCGAGAAGGATGACATATTAAGGAGCATAGCAATAAAGGCAGACAATGCAAAGATAATCCATGCTAGGATAGATAAAAAGAGTAGAGACGATTTGCCATTAAGTCTAAATATAAAGGACGGGGAAATAGAATTCAATATAGAGGGGGACGAGGTCCTCGAATCCATGGATGGAGCTCTAATACATATCCTTTATGAGGGCAGTGACAAGTGCAAATGGTTAGTAGATTCGAGAATAAAGGGGGTTCCGTTAGGTTTTCAACCTATTGACTGGAGTATTATTAAAAATCAAAACAAAGGAGTAATACTAATTCTTGAAATATTATATATTGCCTGTATTTTGGCAATGGGTGGAATTTGTGCCTATTCACTTTATCACAACTTAGTAAAAATAAAATTATATGCTTGCATATGGGTTGTCGCAGCTATTTGGTACTTATATTATTCGTGCAAAGTGTATTATTATCGTATGTATTGGCCTCGATGGCTTAATATGACCGGGAGTTTAATAGGCTAAGAATAAATGTTTAGGTACCATCTTAACTACAGGTAAATCCTAATCAGGTTAGAAAAAAAAAGGGCCATGCTATAGTTGCATGACAGGTAAATCGGGCGCAGTGAGTATTAGAAAAAAATTAAAGAGGGCCTAAACCCTCTTTTTTTTCTGATGGTGCCAGAGGTGGGACTCGAACCCACACGCTGTAAGGCACACGATTTTGAGTCGCGCTCGTCTGCCAATTCCGACACTCTGGCTGGTGAAAATATAGGCGCCACTGCTGACGCAAAACTAATTATAAGTTTCGCCGATGTTCTTGTCAAGATAGGTGCGGGTATTGAGCGCCTGACCACTCACATCGTCGGGCCAACCAGGGCCGAGGCTCAGATGATGATCCATTCACCATCGTCAGGGATAAGGAGCTGGTCAGCTATCATGTTCTCCGCCGCATAGTCTTTCAGAGCTTGCCGGGTCAGCGAGCAATGGTTCCAGGCCTCCAGGTGGACGGCGATGACTTTGGCGGCGGGGGCGTGGCGGCATACCGCCAGGATATCTTCCTTGGTCATGGTGATAGGGTCGCCGCTGGCAAATTGGGCACCTCCGGCAAAGCACACTATTACCTGGGGCTGATGTTTGTCCAGTACTTCCTGCACCTCGGTGCACCAGATGGTGTCTCCGGCGATATAAAGAGAAGGTTCCTGACTGCTTTCAAGCACAAAACCAGATACCGGGCCCATCTTCTGGCCGATTTTGCCGGTGCCGTGCTGGCCATCGGTCCTGGTAATGGTTATCCCTTCCCATTGATAGGCTGCATCTACACCGATCGCATTCGTGAATCCTGCCTCAGTTATTTTGCCGGTATCGGCTGGTTGGCAGAACAGTGGGCGGTCGTGGGGCAGAAGCGTCATGGCCGCTGCATCGAAGTGGTCCGAATGAGTGTGGGTCACTATGATCGCATCGGCATTCGTCAACCCGGAGGGATTGACTGGAAGGGCGACCAGGGGATTATCGGAACTGTTAGCCACGCCAGGTATGGCTGGCATCTGACCCGGTTCACTCAGCATGGGGTCGACCAATACTTGTTTCCCTGCAATTTCGATAATCATGGTGGCATGACGCAGCAGCTGGATCTTCATGACCGATACCTCCTATTCGATAGTTGTTTCAATAATAATGCAAATCCCCGCTGACGCAAACCATACTTATTAGTCCAGGCGCTATTCTTGTTAAGACCGCCGCGGGAGGGCAGGAAGGCAGGGTATGGCTGTCATTTATTAAGTGGGTTAAAAAGAGATATAATGTAACAGGACCGGGCCTATACTAAATACGATATTCGCCCGTTTCTTATTTAAGTACATGCTTGAGGAGATGTACCTATGCCTGACAAGAGGATCATGTTACTGGACGGGAACAGCCTGCTGTTCCGGGCCTTTTATGCCTTACCGCTGCTGCAGACCAGGGACGGGGTCTATACTAATGCCGTCTACGGTTTTCTGACCATGCTGAACCGGGTGGTGCGGGAGCTGCAGCCTACCCACATTCTGGTGGCCTTCGACCGCGACCGGGTCACCTTCCGCAACGAGACCTTCGCCGATTACAAGGGCACCCGCCAGGAGACGCCGGCTGAATTGGGCGGCCAGTTTGCCCTCATCCGGGAAGTGCTGGAGGCCATGAATATCGCTTACCTGGAGATCCAGGGTTTCGAGGCCGACGACATCATCGGCACCCTCAGCCTAAAGGCGGAGAAGGAGGGCATGGACTGCATTATCGTCACCGGTGACAATGACAGCCTGCAGCTGGTGTCGGAGTGCACCCACGTCTACATGACCAAAAAAGGCATTACCGAGATGGAAATATACGACCCCGGTAAGGTTAAGGAAAAATGGGAAGTTGACCCGGAGCAGATGATCGAGATCAAAGCCTTGATGGGCGATACGTCCGACAACATACCCGGGGTGCCCGGAGTGGGGCCCAAAACCGCCATCAAGCTGATCAAAGAATTCGGCAGCCTGGAGAATCTCTACGAACACCTCGATCAGGTCAAGGGGAAGAAAGTGGTGGAGAACCTGACCACCTACAAGGATCAGGCTTTCATGAGCCGCGACCTGGCCACTATAGTCCGGCACATGCAGATAGACTGTGATTTGGATGATTATGTGGTTAAGGAGGTAAACCGCACCGAGTTGATCCCGCTCTACCAGCGGCTGCAGTTCAACAATTTTCTCAGTGCCCTGCAAGAGACTGCCCCGGACAATGCGGCGCCGGCTCATGAAGTGGAAGCTCTCGAACTGACCGACGAGGGACAGGTAGAAGCAATGGTGAGGGGTCTGGATCCTGACCAGGGGATCAGCATACACCTGGAGGCCGATTATCACCATCCGATGTGGGCCAAAATCGAGAAGGTATTCATTGCCGGGCAGGAGCAGGTTTATTTCGCCGACATGACCGATGGGGGCGGGGACAAGCTGCAATGGCTCAAGCCTTTGCTGCAAGATCCAGCCTTGCCCAAATACATGCATAACGTCAAGTTTGCCCAGGTCCTGCTGCTAAGACATGACATCTGTCTGCAGGGCGTTAAGGGCGACACCCTTTTGTTTACATACGTGCTGGACCCGTCCTTCCCCAGTGAAGATCTGCGGGCTACGGTGGCTCATCACCTCTGCCTGGACACGAGCAACAGTTCCGATGCTTTCCTGACGGCCCAGATCAAACCGGTCTACGACCTGCTGGCCCGGCAGGCGCCGCCGGAATTAAGAGATTTGCTGGATAACCTGGAGATGCCCCTGTCCGATATTCTGGG
>JAKJCH010000071.1:7961-8190 GCA_022706565.1 Bacillota bacterium
CCCAAGCAGCTGGGCAAGGTGTTGTTTGAAGACCTGGGCCTGCCTACCGCCAAGAAGACCAAGAGCGGCTATTCCACCGGGCAGGAGGTGCTGGAGGGGCTGGTCGATGCGCACCCGATAATCCCCCACATCCTGCAATACCGGCAGCTGGCCAAGCTGAAGTCGACCTATGCCGACGCGCTCCAGAACTTGATCCACCCCGACACCGGCCGGATCCATACTATCTTCA
>JAKJCH010000072.1:0-251 GCA_022706565.1 Bacillota bacterium
GGGAGTGTGAACCAACCGATCATGAAGATTGCTCTTTCGGGATACTATGGTTTTGACAACGCCGGTGATGAGGCTCTCCTGGCCGCTATCACCTCATCCCTACAGAGACTTCAGCCGGAAGCGGAATTCGTAGTATTTTCCGGCAATCCCAGCAAGACATCCTCTCTGCATGGCTTTCGGGCCGTCTATCATAAGAATCCCCTCGCCGTAATTCACGAACTGTGTGGCTGTGAACTGTTGATAAGCGGCGG
>JAKJCH010000072.1:266-8164 GCA_022706565.1 Bacillota bacterium
TATTTCAGGATATTACCAGTCCTTTTTCTCTTCCTTATTATATAAGTGTTGTGGTCCTGGCCAAGCTGTTGCGCAAGCCAGTAGTTTTCTACGCCCAAGGGGTTGGACCAATAAATCGAGCCTTCAGCAGGTTGCTCATGCGACTGGTGGCTAACCGGGTTGACCTCATCACCCTCAGGGATTCCGCCTCCAGCCAGTTCTTGTATGAGATGGGAATTCGCCGTCCCCCTATGCTGGTCACTGCTGATCCGGTATTTTCCCTGGAACCCAAAGCCAGTGACCAGGCACGCATTGAGGGCTTGTTGGTTTCCTACGGAATAGGCGATCAACCACTTATCGGGGTGGCAGTGCGTAAATGGAGGGCGCTGGATGGATACCAGGAGATTCTAGCGAAAGTGCTGGATGGCCTGGCCCAGCGCGGGTATCAAATAATCTTTGTTCCTATGTCCTATCCTGAAGATGTGACAGAGTCACTCCGGGTGGCTGGTTTGATGAACCGTGGGGCTATAGTCCTGGACCAACATATAACCAGCCAGGAGCATTTGGCTCTGATCGCCCATCTCGAATTAATGATAGCCATGAGACTGCATGCGCTTATATTTGCTGCCAACCGGGGGATCCCCTTTGCTGGCATCTCTTATGATCCCAAGGTAGACGCGTTTCTTAATTGCTTTGATCAGAAACCGCTCTCGTTAGAGCTTCCGGACATGACAAGACAGGTGGATGCCCTGCTGGAAGATACCAACCTGCAGGCTAGTATCCGTTTAAAGTCGGAAGAACTAAGATCCAAGGCAGCTCAAAACGCCCGCCTGGCATTGTCGTTAATGAAGCGAGATTCATCGCTCAGCTCGGAATGACGCGGTGCCCAGAAGTGATTACTCAGAACGCAGCGAGGCGCCTAGTCTCTCAGCACGTATGCTGCATAGGTAAATGAATGGACAGAGGTTTTTAAACATGAGCAATGGAACACAAAAAACGGGAAGAACTTTCATAGGAGTCTCAGCAGTCATATTCTTTTCCAAAGTGCTGGGATTTGCCCGGGATATCGTTTTTGCATCTTTTTTCGGGACTACCATCCTGGCGGACCTGTTCCAGCTGATTTTCAGCTTTCCCGGCTACCTGTTTGCCAGTATCGGCAACGCCCTTTCGGCGGTCAACATTCCTGATCTTACTTATTATATTAACAATCGTACGCACCAGGAACGGGATGAATATCTGTCCAATCTCTTTGCCCAGATAACACTGGTTGCGACTATATTGGTACTCATCGGCATTGTATTTGCCCCCGCCCTTACTGACCTGATAGCCCCGGGACTAAGCGATGATGTTACTGGTCTGGCAATACTCCTTACCCGTATCATGTTGCCTACCCTGCTTTTTGTCAGCCTTACCTATGTTGCCGCCGGGGTACTGCAGGTGCATGGTCATTTTTTACTGTCGGCATCAATCAGCATCCCTTTCAACATACTCGTCATAGTCTCCTTGTTTCTTAAGGGTGACGACCTGATTATGCTGGGTTATGTGACCACCCTGGGTTGGTTGCTGCAATTCTTGATTCAGCTACCG
Source organism: Bacillota bacterium (assembly GCA_022706565.1). Taxonomy (GTDB): domain Bacteria; phylum Bacillota; class Syntrophomonadia; order Syntrophomonadales; family Syntrophomonadaceae; genus PHAA01. Next base: position 1,833 of record JAKJCH010000072.1, read on the forward strand.
ACCTTGTTCAAGGAGAAATATCGGTTCCATGCCCGGATAGATTTCCATAATGAACGCACCCGCCTTCTATATAAGCAATTACTACCGATTCTATTGGGCAACTCTCTGCTGCAATTGTGCCTAATAATCGACAGGTCCTTTGCCACCCACTTGCTCCCGGGGACCACTGCTGCGTTGGGTTTCGGCAGCAATCTGTTTGTAACCGTAACCAGCGTTTTCATAGTCGCAATGGCTATCGTGGTTTTCCCTCGCCTTTCCCAGTACTGCCTGGATAGTAACCATGAAATGATTCGGAGCCTGCTCAAGGGCGTGTTCAAGACTCTATTGTTCATCCTGGTTCCCTATCTGATCCTGGTCATATTTTATAACCAGGAACTAATCGCCCTGGTTTACGAGCGGGGAGCCTTTACCAACCAGTCTACCACGATCACTGCCCTGGCCTTTCTTGGTTACAGCTTGGGGGTGCTGGGCTATGCTTGCCAGGAAATTTTCAACCGCGTCTATTATGCCCTGAAAAAATTCCATATCCCCATGAAAGCCAGCATTTTTTGCATAGTATTGAAGGTAGGACTTGACTTGTTGCTATATAATACTCATGGCATAATTGGCATTTCCATATCGACTTCGCTGGTCATGCTCATCTATGCCTTGGTTACTGGTTACCTGCTGCGGAGGGAAATCGGCAGTTTTCTGGGTATGGATCTGTTAAACTTCCTACTGCAGCTGTTGTTGCCGGCAGCGGCCATGATAGCGGTCATTCTACTGGGACGATGGCTGGAATTGGAAGGCTTGAAATTCTTGTTGCCCCTCTGTGCCAGCGGGCTGCTCTATATAGGCGTGGCTTATCTTACTCCGATTCGCTCGATTATTTTGGGGCTGAAGCAGAAATAATTCTTCTCTGAACATGGGCCCCGGCAGGAAGTCTGGGGTATAATTGTGAGGGTGTAAAGGAAAAAGGGGGATGTGAAAGAGGTGCCCGAATGGCTTGGAAAAATGACCAGATGGTTATGGATTTTACTGGCTCTGACCTTGGTCTTGTCGTATGGTGGGGTACAATTACGGACCGGCAATGAGGCCATAAATAAAACCGTGGTGACTGCTATTGATTATCGCGAGTTTCAAAGATCCGCCAATACGGCCAACATGGATATGGATCAAGTTCTGGAGCGCCTGCAAGAAAAAGGGGTAAATTCGATCGCAGTCAGCGAGGTTACCCTGCGCGATATGGCCTACAACGGAGACATTATGGTTTCCTCATATGGCGACTTTTCTTCGCTTACCGCCGCCATTTCTCCTCAGACCTGGCAGGCAGCCAAGCAGACCATCGGTTCGAGATACATCAGCCCCTCCAATCTGGTGCTAGTAGCCAGCGATCCAACCATTGCAGGTTTTTTGCAACAAAGGCTGACAACCCGTTTTCTTCCCGATGAGCTGGTAACCTTCCAACTGGGCGACAACCATTACTTCATCATTAACACCGAATTAGGCACTATTTACGTGGAGGCCAACCCCGCGGACAAGAATAAACCAGTGAGTAAAGATCTGGATGCCCGTTTAGGTTTTGACGAAACACTTCTTGACAACCTTAAAAACAAGGGTTTCGATATAATTCTCCGCCCCGGCAACAACATGGGTACCAATATCGAGTATCGGGCTGAGTATGACCGGCTGGTATCTGACTACGAAGTCAAATACGTTATTTTTCATGGCAATGACCTTTATGGAGCAAGTGATAACGTCGATTGGATCAGTGAGTGGGTGGAGAGAAACCATCTTACCATCGGCATCATAGAAGCCTCCAACCAACTGCAATATTACAAGCAAGCCGGTTTGGAAGAGGTGATGGAGAGCACCTCGTACCCTATCAATCGAGTATACTCCAGTACCAACGATGAATTCGTCACTACGGTGGACGAACGCTATTACCGCTGGGTGCGGGGGGTAATCGATCGCGGCATCCGCATTTTGTATGTAGCTCCTTTCAAAGACACCAAGCTAACATTCTCCCAGAACCTTGATGATACTATAGACACCATCGGACGCTTTCACGAGACCATCAGGGAAAAAGGATTTTTAATTGACCAACCCTTGAACAAGATGTCTAACCAAATGACCAGCCCTTTTCACCGCTTGATGGTGTCACTCAGCCTGCTGCTGGCGGGCACTATTTATCTGCTCTGCTTGTTCCGTCCCCGTATCCAGGCAGCCTGGCTAGCAGCTTGGCTGATTACCGCCGGTTTGGCGTGCGTTGGGCTGAACAATCTGCTGCTGGCCGATTTTTCCAAGGTGTACGCCCTGGCTGGTGCTGTTCTATATCCTTCACTCTCCAGTCTGATGCTGCTTATCTACTTGAAGGGCAATCGAGATAAACCATATCTGCAGCAGCTATTGGTCTCCCTGGCCATCATACTGGGTATAAACGGATTGGGCATGTACACCGCAGTAACCAGTATGGCCGACATCCGTTATATAATGAACGTACTCATCTTTAGTGGGGTGAAGCTGTCTTTCCTGACTCCGTTATTGCTGTTCCTCATCAATTATGTGGGCGCCATGGTCGGCTTCGGCAACTTCAAAGATAAGGCTGTGCGCTTCCTGCTCGACAAACCCAATTACCTTGTGCTGGTATTGCTCATGGTAGGGGGCGCAGCTGGCTATTACTATATTGGCCGCAGCGGCAATGCCATGGTGTCGGTATCGGGATTGGAACTCCGGATGCGGGAAATCCTGGAGAGCATTTTCCTGGCCCGGCCCCGTTTCAAGGAACTGCTGATCGGCTATCCAGCCCTGATGGTGATGATTTATTGGTATAGAAAATACCGTCAGGAGCTTATACTCCTGGTATTGGGTTTGGGAGTGATGATGGGCAGCATCTCCATGGTTAATTCCTTCTGCCACGTTTTCACAGCAGTGATAGTATCCGTAAACCGCACCATGGCTGGGCTGCTGACCGGATTGCTATTGGGGGTGGGGGCCTTGGTGGCCATCAAGATTTGCGAATGGTTTTATGATAGATTCTTTGGTCCAGCTCCAACCGCGTGATGTAAAACGATGAACCATGGACATAGCAAAAGCGCCTGTAGAGGCGCTTTTTTATTACAAACATGAGTTTTCCGGCTTCTAGTCCCGGCGACGCAGGGTTGGAAACAGGATGACATCGCGAATGGACGATGAATCGGTTAGCAGCATAACCAGACGGTCAATCCCTATTCCCATACCACCTGCTGGAGGCATCCCATACTCGAGGGCATTTATATAATCTTCATCCATCATATGCGCTTCTGCGTCCCCGCTGGCCCTCTTCTCCATTTGTTGTTGGAAGCGGTTTCTCTGATCCAGTGGGTCATTGAGTTCTGAAAAAGCGTTAGCTATTTCGCGCTGCATTATATATACCTCAAATCGATCGGTAAACCTCGGATCAGCAGCGTTGCGCTTGGCCAGCGGCGAAAGCTCTACCGGGTGGCCGTAGATAAATACGGGCTGAATCAGGGTCTTTTCCACAAAAGCTTCGAAGACCTCGTTGATTATTTCCCCCCGCGTCTGGTGGGGGTCGACTTCCAACCCCAGTCCCTCAGCAGCCTGCCGTGCTTCCTGGTCGCTGCTGATCTGGTGGAAATCCAATCCGGTACAATTTTGAATCGCCTGCAACATGGTGATCCGAGGCCAGGGCGGGGTCAAATCGATCTCCTGGTCTTCGAATTCGATTACCATGGTGCCAAAAACCTTGTCAACTACGGAGCTGGTCAGTTCTTCCATCAGAGTCATCATGTCTTCATAATCGGCGTAGGCCTGGTATATTTCCAGCATGGTAAACTCCGGGTTGTGTTTGGTAGAAATGCCTTCATTTCTGAAACTGCGATTGATTTCATAGACTTTTTCCATACCCCCTACCAGCAGCCGTTTCAGGTAAAGTTCCGGGGCTATGCGCAGGTATAAATCCATCTCCAGGGTATTGTGATAGGTTATAAACGGACGGGCCGCTGCTCCCCCGGGTATAGGCTGCATCATGGGTGTTTCCACCTCCAGAAAACCCTTTTCATCCATATATTTGCGGATTTCTTTGATTATCTGGCTGCGCTTGATAAACACTGATCTGACGTCCGGATTTACAATCAGGTCTACATACCTCTGCCGGTAACGCATTTCGATATCCTTAAGCCCGTGCCATTTTTCCGGTAAGGGAGTAAGTGATTTGCTTAAATATGTAAAGCTCTCCACGTGGATACTGATCTCGCCCTTCTGGGTGCGGAAGACGAAACCCTCAATACCCAATATGTCGCCGATATCGAGTTTCTTAAAAAGCTCGTATCGGGCTTCTCCCACATCGTCCTTGCGGAAATACAATTGGATATCGCCGGATAAATCCCGCAAATTGGCAAATCCGGCTTTGCCGTGGCGCCGCTTGGACATGATACGTCCCGCCAGCCGGACCTTTTGGCCTTCCATGGAATCGAAATCATCCAGGATCTTTTGAGCGGAGCAGTCCCTTTCAAACCGCGCTCCAAACGGGTCGATGCCCAGCTCCCGTAATTCCTGGAGCTTGTCCAATCGCACCTGCTTTAATTCCCCGACATTAATTTCTTGCTCTGACATTGTAACGCTTCCTTACAGTTTAATAAAAACTACTATTTCTCCACTTTGAGAATTTTGTATTTTATAATTCCGGACGGTGCCTCCACCGCCACCGTGCTCTTGACGGTTTTACCCATGATTGCCTTGCCCACCGGTGATTCGTCGGATATCTTGCCATCTCTCAACTTTGATTCTACTGACGAGACCAGGGTAACGACTATCTCGCGGCCGGATTTCATTTCCTTGAGCTTGACTCTTGAACCTAGAGACACCACATCAGTTCGGATCTCGCCCTCCTCAATCAAGCGAGCCTTTTTCAGGGTTTGCTCCAGGGACATAATCCTGCCTTCAATAAAAGCCTGCTCGTTTTTGGCATCCTCGTACTCGGAGTTCTCGGTAATATCGCCAAAAGCGATAGCTTGTTTGATGCGTTCAGCTACTTCTTCCCGGCGAACTGATTTCAGTGTCTCCAGCTCGGCCTCCAGTTTGGCCAGCCCTTCTTTGGTTAAGACTATCTCTCTCTCTTCTTTTTCAGCCATAAAAATCGCTCCTAACATAAATGTCCTGTAAAAGCCTATCTAAGGCGCTTTTACAGGCATAACACAATACCATAACCATGGAGGAGTGTCTTATAGAGAGCCTTGATACTTCAGAAGCTGCATCTCGCTTGCTGTTAGTGAAGCCCTTTACTAATGGGCAATTGCCATTATTATAGAGACCTCATACAGCCTTGTCAAGAAACGGCTCCCACATGCCAAGATGATAACCAGCCTCCATCATTTCCCGATATACATCGGCAGACATGAACTCCGCATCGAGGTAATTACTTTCTCCACTATGGACGGATTTTCCTGCCTGAGCCAAAAGGCAACTTTCCAAAATCGGGGCTAGATTGTACATTTGCGGGTCCAAACCAGCTTCCTGTAAAACCTGTTCTAACTCGGGTGCCGCTCCGCTGCATTCATCGTCGAGGCGAATTTGGAAAATATGCGGCGACGCCAACCTGATTCGGGCTTGTTGAGGCTCGACTGACAAAACTAAATCTCCCTGTTCCCAACTTTGGGGGGTTATGCAGCTATTGCTCACTGCCAATCCTTCTTCATATAGTAGACGGTGGACCATTATTTCATACCTTTTGGGGCAGAAGTTCTGCAGGGATATAGGAATTTGATGTCCGGAAATGGTCTGGATCAAGGGCCATAAATGAGGTATGTCCCCTAACAATATCAGTCTTTTTATTTCGTGCCGGGAAACCGCCTGGTTAATCAGCACGCCCGCTAGTACGCTTAAGAAACAATCTCCAAATATAAGCGACAAATGGTGTTCCTCAGCTGTGAAAATATTCTTTAGCCGTCGATCCACGCCCATCCGCGGCAAGGCATAGTCTTCCAGTATGGCTCTGGTACGGGCCAGCATCAAGTCCCGGTTGTCATGGTTCAGTATGCTCCAGTTGCCCTCGCCTAGGGGCAGATTCAGGTTGCAGCCTTTAAGCCCCAGACGGCCAAAATATATTAGCCTTTCAACCCGCGGTGAGAATAACAAAGGGGCCAGCTTGTCCAGAATTGGTTTCCGGTTGGCGAGCCCCTGGCGGTTGTAACTGCGCATGTTGAAAAAAGCAAAATCTAACTCAAGCACTCCAATTCTCCAAATCCGTTACCCCCGGTTTGAGGTTTAATTCCTTTAGCACGGTATAGTAATCTTCGGGCTTGATCTGTTCCAGCGGTTTGCCCATTATGCTTACCATCAACGCTTCGATTACG
>JAKJCH010000073.1:0-4305 GCA_022706565.1 Bacillota bacterium
CCGCCATAGGTGATTCCATCATTGCCCGGCAGGGGGATGTGCTGCGGGGCCACGAATTCCATTATTCTATTGAGGAAAACCTCGATCCCGCCAATTATGCCTTCTCTATTGAAGGAGGCATACGTTCGGCTCCCGGCTATGACGGTTACAATAAGGACAATGTACTAGCATCTTATGTGCATCTGCACCTGCGCTCCAATAAAACCGCAGCGGTCAACTTCCTGCAAGCCTGCCGTCAACACCGCAAATAAGGCCCATGCCCCCGGTGGCTTACCGGCAACATTTCTCTTCAAATCGCTAACCGTCCCCATTTAATCCTGTCTACTTTTTAGGGTTCACTGCAAAATGCCCCCATGCCCCGAGGCAAAAGAACCATCCCCATGCCTCGCGCTTGCCCTCATATATGTCGCTTATGTCGCTGTCGCGAATCGCGAATACACCCACAATGTTCCAGTTGTATTGGGGCATTTACGGTTTTACAATGGAGGCTGGAATCATTACTATTTTGGTCAGGTTTAAAAACATCGGGAGTATTAGCTGCCTGCGCCTAAAATGCAGGCATTTATGCTCTCTTGAGCAGGAGATGATGCTTGTGCAGCCTGAAAATCAAAAGAGACTGATTGCGTTGGCGATGATCCTGGTAATAGCATCCTGGTTGCTGGCCAGCTCTGGAACCAATGCCAATATAGAAGCGGATAGCAAGGTCTTCACGGCAGACTCGTTTGCCATGGGCACCGTTATCTCGCAAAAGGTCTATGGGGAGGATGGACAAGCGGCCGTTGATGAGGCGATCGCCAAGATCTCTTACTTGGATGGACTGTTAACCTTTAATGATAGCCAGGGTGATATTTATCGGCTGAATAAAAACGCCGGCAACGGGTTGGTAAAATTGGATCCCGAAACGATCAGGATCATCGAAAAGGCCCAGCAGGTGGCGGCACTAAGCGGTGGAACCTTCGATATCACTGTAGGTCCACTGGTAAAGGCTTGGGGGATCGGAACCGACGGTGAACGAATTCCGTCCTCCCAAGAACTGCATGCTTTGCTGCCCCTGATTGATTATCAAAAGGTCGCCATCGACGATAACAGTGTCAGTATCAAGCGGGGGCAGATGGTCGACCTGGGCGGTATCGGCAAGGGATATGCCGGGGACGCCGTTATCGAGGTTTATAAGCGACATGGCATTGCATCCGCTTACGTCAATTTGGGAGGAAATGTGGTGACCCTGGGCAGCAAGCCGGATGGCAGCCCCTGGAGGGTAGGCATCCGAGACCCCCGGCCGCCCATCGATGGCCTGGCGCACGATCTGGGGATAGTAGCGGTCGTTGATAAAGCGGTGGTAACAGCCGGTGACGATCAACGTTATTTCCTGGCTGGAGGGCAGCGCTATCACCATATTCTGGATCCCGCCACTGGATATCCGGCCCGCTCCGATCTCATGAGTGTCACGTTGGTTACCGATTCCTCGCTGGATGCGGACGCCTTGGATACCGCTGTCTACATCCTGGGCCTGGACAAAGGCCGGGAACTGCTCCGCCAGTACGGAGGGGTGGAGGCGATATTCGTGACCACCGACAAAAAAGTCTATGTTACCGATGGGCTTAAGGCAAATTTCGAATTCCTGGGTGCCGGCAATGGATACGTGTATCAGCCCTAGAATTGCTGAGAACGGAGGATTTGGATATGAAAAACATTAAGGACACCAAAAAAGGTGACCTGTTCTTGTTGGCTATCGGTCTCCTAGCGGTAGTCGCCATGATCGGAGTCTACCTGAACAATGGACCCGCCCAGGGCCGGGAAAGCGACCAGCGCATAGCGGTCATAACCCGGGATGGCAATAAGGTAGCCGAGTTGGACCTGAATGAGATCGAAGAGCCCCGTTATTTTACCCTTGATGACGGTATCCACGTTAAAATCGTGGCCGAAAATGGTTCGATCAGATTTCAGGAGGCCGATTGCCCGGATAAAATCTGTATCAAAACCGGTACCTTGACCGAACCCGGTCAACAGGCGATCTGCATGCCCAGTAAGACAATTGTCAGGATTTTAGACGAATAAATTGATCATGACCTGAGGTGAACTCTAATGGATAGGACCACAGACTACAGAATATTTGCTGACCTGGACGGGTTGATCAAATTCGTCCTGGTGCTGATTATAGCCACGCTGCCTTTCTATTTCGAAAAGGAGGTCAGTTATGGAATATTCCTGGCTTATCTGCTGGCGGTTACACTGACTTCCGGCATTCGCGTCCGCACCCTGTTATTAAGCGCGGCCTCTTATGCAATTATCGTCCTGATCCCATACCTTTTTGGGATACTGATGAACGCCGGGCTATATTACCTGACCAGCAGCGCGGCCTTTGTTTGGCAACAGGGATATCAGGAGATGCTGCTGCGTCTGTTCAGGTTGTTCATAATTTGGTATGCCAGCATCTTGTATTTCCATACCACTCCCATAGAGACCATCCTGGGATTGTTGGACCGGCTTCTTTTCCCCTTGAAGCTGATCAAATTGCCGGTGCAGGACTACCTGAAGGTCGTGGGTTGCATAGTGATGGAACTCAAGGGTAAGGGAGAAGAAACCAGGACGAGTTTTCTGGGAAATGCCCGCAACCTGGTAGGTGGCAAGGCCAGCCGGCTAAGGTCCAAAATCAAGGGATTGTCGCAGATCATCGTGGCGGTGTTGGTGGATTCGTTCCAAAAGCTTGACGAAGTGGAAGATCACATCGCCCAGACCAAGGCCGAGGAACTATTGTACTACCGCTTCCGCATGACCTTGCGGGAGGGCATGGCAGCCTCGAGCCTCTCGCTGTTGCTGCTGATGATTTATATGGTGGAGAAAGGGAATGGGTGGGTCATATGAGCATCCTCGAATTTCTATTATACCTGATCTATGGATTTTCCATGATCACCATGGGGATCTTCGCGGTGATGCAAAAGGATTCCCGGTTGATGAATATCAATTTAATCAAATCTCTAAAGTATTTGGGCTTTTTTGCGATCATCCACGGTATGACCGAGTGGATAACCATGATACAGAAACTCGAGTTGTGCCATCCCTATCTGGTCATCGAGGTGCATTACACCAATATGATTCTTAAAGCCTTGTCGTTTGTCTTTCTCTTGCATTTTGGGCTGGACCTCCTGCCGGTGCGGGACAAGTACAAAAGCGTTCTGACCTGGATTCCGATGGCCGCTTTTCTGGCATATCTATCGGGTTTCTTCCTGCTGATATGGAGCCAGGGGGTCGAATACCACTTGACCAACAAAATGTTCAACACCATTGTCATCCGTTACCTGCTGGCTTTGCCGAGTTGTATGACCGCGGCAGCAGCCCTGTACTTCAATGCCCGCTTGATTAAGATCACCAAATCGGTGGAGATATCGCACCGGTACCGGAACCTGGCCCTGATTCTTATCGTCTATGGCCTGATCGAAGGGCTGCTGGTGGCCAAGGCAGCCTATTTTCCGGCCAATATCATTCATAACGAGATATTCCCGGCCTACTTCAGCCTTATGACCCTGTCGTTTAAAGCCGTGGCTGGCTTTGCTATCAACTATTTGCTGATCAAGGTCATGGATACCTTCAGCTGGGAGCAGGAAGCAAGAATGCAGCAGCTGGAGCAGAGCAGGATTGCCGCCGAAGAGAGAAGAAAGATGGGCCTCGAAATACATGACGGCATTATCCAGGATTTGTATGCCATGGGTCTAAAACTCGAATATCTGTCCACCGGTCAGGGGAGCGCTGCCGGACGCGATATATTGGATGAGGTCAAAGGCAATTTAAGCGCCAGTATAGACAAGATCAGGGATTGCATAACGTCAAATGCATGGGATGAAATCCAATTGGACAGTTTAAAAGACAAGCTGGAACGGCTGGTGCAAAAATACAACGGCAGTCAGGGTATAAAGATAAAGCTGGAGTCGACAATATATCGCCGGAAAAGGCTGCCCAAATCTATTATATCGTACAGGAAGCCGTTACCAACGTCACCAAACACTCGCAGGCCGATCATGCAGAAATCCTGCTCGAAGGACGGCATGACAATATCTATGTTACTATCCGGGACAATGGCAGGGGATTTTCACAGCACGATATACCCCTGGAGGGCCATTTTGGCATCCGCTCCATGCAGGAAAGAACCCGCCGGGTCAACGGACTCCTCCATATTGAGAAGCTTATTAAGGGAACCCGGGTTGAAGTCAAGATACCTTGTTAGGAGATATCGTCATGGTTAGAGTATTTATTGTCGATGATCACGATATCGTCAGGGATGGACTGAGGCTGATCATGGGATTGGAT
>JAKJCH010000073.1:4388-8006 GCA_022706565.1 Bacillota bacterium
TAAAATCAAAATCATCATTCTGACCGCGTTTGCGAAAGACCATTTGGTATTGGAATCGATCCGAGCCGGTGCCGATGGATACCTGTTGAAAAATATCAAGAGCCAGGAATTGATAGATAGCGTCATCAAGGTCCATGAAGGCGCCAATGTCCTGGATACATCGGTTACCGAGGGCGTTTTCAACAACATCAGCCACCCCGAATCAAAAGGTCCCTCCGAAGAACCTAGTCTGAGCGCGCGGGAAAAAGAGATTCTGGAGATATTAAGCCTGGGCAAATCCAATATTGAGATTGCCGAGGTATTGGATATATCGGAAAAAACTGTTCGTAATTATATCAGCACCATCTTCAAGAAACTAAATGTGACCAACCGGACCGAAGCGGCCAGTTTCTGGATCAGGACCAAAAGCCTCGTTTAGGGACAAATGTCCCTACCAACGGGACAAAAATCAGAATTTTAAATATCCTCCCAGAGCGTAGAATGGAGTATGGAAATAATCATAATACGTGAGGGAGGATTTCTAATGTCCAAGTCCAAAGTGCTTACCGTAGTCGTAGCCGTAGCAGCGATCCTCGCGGTCGCCGGATTCACGCTGCTGCCGAAAGAAGTAACCATTTACAACGGATCAGGCCAGACCTCTGTATTCCGGGTAGGCCCTGGTAAAGATGCCAACGGCGGACAGATTTACTCGATTTCTACCGCTACGGCCGACGCCACCTTTGATGAAGATGGCAAGATTCTGAGTGTACGCTTTGATGCTTTGGAAGTGCTTTCGCCCAATGACGCTGAACACGAAGGTGCACCGGTATTCTCAGGTTGGCCTGGACAAGCCGGTTACTTGACCGCGCCGGGCAGCACCGACGAGACAGCCGGCAAGGAAGTGGCAGCATGGCAGACCAAGCTGGAACGCGGTGACGAAGCTTATGGAATGAACGTATCGGAACAGTATGCCGCTTATGAGGAGTTCTTCAAAGGCAAGACCGTAGCTGAGGTTGAGCAGTGGTTTGCCCGCAACACATCCGACAAAAACGGTCGTCCGCTGAAAGCAGAATCTACTGACCCAGGTGAGCAGGCCAAATACAGCCAGCTAAGCGATGCCGAGAAGCAGGCTCTGGCCGACGTAACCTCAGGTGCCAGCATCAGTCTTAAGGACGCCCACGGCGATTTCATCGGCGCCCTGAAGAAAGCCTATGAAAACCGCCAGGAAGTGAAATTCGATATCTAAACAAACACCAACTGGAGCACAGCTGTAAATACAACTGATTTTAAAGAGGGTATTCCCACATGATAAACGATTTGCAGACTGGGATACCCTCGTTTTTACCAGACCAGTTCCAGGCTGGCCGATTGAGGAGCAGATCCAGGATGAGCAAAAACAGAAGATATGCAGTTCTCACTATCCTAGTAACCAATGCCATATTGATATCGCTGCTGGAATTCCTGATCCCGGTGCCGATTCCGGTTCCGGGGGTAAAGCTGGGCCTGGCCAATATCATAACCCTTATAGCCCTGGTTTATCTGCCGGTAACAGATGTCATATCCGTAGTCGCCATCCGCTGTTTTGTGGTGGCGCTGTTGACCAGAGGCGTGATGACGCTGGCCTTCAGTATGAGCGGGGGTATCTTGAGCGCTTTGATCATGGTCTTGATTTACAGGAGGCTCTCGCGTTATTTCAGCTTCAAAGCGATCAGTATCGTGGGCGCACTTATTCATAATACCACCCAGATTTTCGTAGCCTCGTTGCTGCTGGGTCAGTTCATAGTATTTTATTATCTCCCCATCCTGGCTGTATCCGCGCTGATAACCGGTTATATCACCGGAAAAATTGGAGAAATGGCGGTAGAAGAGTTAAGCGCCAAGGGAATTCTGACAGGAATGCCGGGATCCAGAGCCCAGGTAGATACCAACCAGACCTCGGCCGCATGGTAAAGAATACAGGAAAAACGCTGCCAACCGTAGTTGGGCAGACCAGATGTCCTGAGGAAGGAGACAAAAATGAGTAAATCAGAAAAGTTGTCCATCAGCCGCCGCCGCGTCCTGCAAATGGGAGCAGTGTTCGCAGGTGCACTGGCCGTCGGTGTTGCGCCGGGTCAGTTAGCGGAAGCGGATTCAAATACACCCAAGAATCCAAACCAACTGGGTTTTCTGCATGATCAGCAAAAATGCATAGGCTGCCGCAAATGCTCTACTGCCTGCAAGGCCACCAATAAGTGGGAGGAAGGCGCTAAATGGCGCCGGGTTATCGCCAGCGGCCGGCCGGAGGTTTTCCTGTCCATAAGCTGCAATCACTGCGAGAAGCCGGTCTGCGCGTCGGTATGCCCGGTCAAGGCCTATAAGAAGCGGGACAAGGACGGGATAGTTATTCACGATAAAGATATCTGTGTAGGGTGCAAATACTGCCTGTATGCATGCCCTTATCATGCACCGCAGTACAGCGAGGACACCGGCCGGATCAGCAAATGTCATTTCTGTTACGAGCGCCAGGATAAAGGTCTCTTGCCGGCCTGCGTGGAGGTTTGTCCTACCGGAGCCTTGACTTTTGGCCGACTGGCAGATCTGCAAAAGACCGAGGGAGCCCTGGCTCAGGCGCAATGGCTGCCAGCACCGGAGATTACAAAACCGTCGCTGGTTGTCATCCCCAAGTAACGGTTAGGAGGTAAAGAAACATGGAAATGTACTGGAATTGGCTGGTTGTGACCTATCTATTCCTGGGCGGATTGGGGGCTGGCGCCTATTTGACTTCCTTCGCCGCTGAAATGGGTTGGCTGGGACAAAAATCAGGCCTTAAAAAGATGGGCTACTTCATTGGAGGTCCGATAGTAGGCCTCGGCACCGCCCTGTTGGTATTCGATTTGGGACAGGGCTTCCACAAGCCATGGCTGCTGTGGAGATTGATAACCAATATGAGCTCAGTCATGACCTGGGGCACGATTGTCCTGGCGGTATTTATTATGGTGGGGGTCCTGAAAGGGTACCTGGCATTCATAAACAAACCGGCTCCCCGCGCCGTCACTTGGTTTGGGGCGTTGCTGGCGACAGCCACCGGGGCCTACACGGGCTTCTTGGTTTCGGTTATCGATGCAATTCCCTTCTGGAGTTCGAACATTATCCCGGTGATTTTCTTCGTATCGGCATTATCGACCGGTCTATCGATCACCGTGTTGTTGTCACACATCATCGAGAAGACCGAATCCGAAAACAGCCGGGAGGATGCCGTCCACTTGGGTCTTATCCTTGCCGAGTTGGCCGCAGTTGCCGTTTTCATGGGGCTGATGGTTTCCGGAGCCAACGGCGTGGTAGCGCAGAAATCAGCTGCCCTGTTGATCTCCGGCAAGTATGCTATCGTCTTCTGGGGCATATTCATTGGGGTGGGGCTGTTGTTCCCCCTGGCAGTCTATGCCCTGCGTTTACGGACTGCCAACCGGACCGAAAACATGACCCTGGCCGCGGGTGAAATGGCCATGACCGAGGAAGAACCGCCTAAGCATTCATACCTGACCATAATCACCGATGCGGCGGTCCTGGTGGGAGGATACTCCTTGCGGATGATGATCATTTTCGCCGCGCTGCCGATATGGGACGGCATAAAGATCCCCTAATGCACGTAAGCGGGGCATG
>JAKJCH010000074.1:0-259 GCA_022706565.1 Bacillota bacterium
GGATTTGGAAGCCGGAACGCGGCGAAAAACGAGGCCTGTTGGACATGGTCATGGAAAACGCTCGCCTCTTATGGGAGGAGAAGATGCGGGACGAAAGCAGGAACAGCAGGATACTTCAGGATCTGGCCCATACTCTGGATCTGGAGGCAGTTCCGCAGAGGATCGAGTGTTTCGATGTTTCTCACCTGGGCGGCCAAGAAACAGTGGCATCGATGGTGGTGGCCACTTCGGGCCGGCCCGACAAAAAGGCTTACCGCCG
>JAKJCH010000074.1:288-7862 GCA_022706565.1 Bacillota bacterium
AGATTTCGACCGAACAGAATAACGACACCGCCTCTCTAAGCGAGGCCCTCCGCCGCCGCTTCCAGGAAGCCCGCCAAGGCAATCCGGCTTTTTTGCCCGAACCGGATCTGTTGTTGATTGATGGTGGATTAGGGCAGGTCAATGCTGCCCGGATGGTCCTGGAGGAGCTAGGGGTAGAGATTCCTGTATTGGGATTGGCTAAGCGGGAAGAGTCTCTTTTCTGGCCGGGCCGCCGCGACCCGCTGCGCTTGCCGCCCAGGGATGAAGGACTGCGGATGCTGCAGCGTCTGCGCGATGAAGCTCACCGGTTCGCTGTGCAATATAACCGCCAGCGCAGGGGCAGCAAGACAATCCGGTCCGCCTTGGATGATATCGAAGGGGTAGGCCCGAAACGCCGACGGGCACTTTTGCTGCACTTTGGTTCAGTGGCCCGGATCAAGACCGCCAGCCGGGAAGAGTTGGCCCAAGTACCTGGTATGAACAAGCCCACCGCCGAACGAATATACATGCATTTTCATAAGTATTAAACGCCAAGCCCGAAAGACTTGATTGTTTTCATGGGGGAATGTTAGGAAAAAAATTATTTCCCGGGAAATAATATCGAAATCGGTATGAAATCAATAGGATTTTTTGGCGTAATTGCTTATGATAATACTAAGCTTAATAACAAGGAAAGGAGCGGGTGGCGATGCCAGGATGGGTTTTGCGGTGGATTTTGAACATTTCAGCAATTGTACTTACAGCAGCCCTTTTGCCAGGATTTGAGGTCAGTTTATGGGGGGCTATTGTGGGGTCGATCGTGCTGGGCATAATCAATGCCATCATCAGGCCGTTGCTGCTGATACTAACCCTGCCTCTGAACTTGATTACCCTGGGCTTGTTTACGTTCGTGATAAATGGCTTGATGTTATGGCTGACCGCAGCAACTGTAAAGGGCTTTGATATTTACGGATTTGGCTGGGCGATTTTGAGTGCCATAGTCCTAAGCTTGTTCAGCTTTGTGATAAGCTACTTGGTTGAGGACAAGTACTTTGATTTGGGTAGATAGACGATATTAAAAATGGGTGAAGCCGGGCTGCCTTGGCCCGGCTTCTTGACGGAGGTAGATATATGGCAGCCGTAGTTTGGTTTACCAACTTGAGGACCGGAAACACCAGCTTGCTGGACAAGGTAGCCCGACTGTTAAAGAATACTGGATTGGAAGCAGTGATCGCTCCCCGGGATTTGGTGGCGATCAAACTACATTTCGGGGAAACCGGCAACATGGCCTATATCAGACCTCCATTCGTGCGCCGGGTAGTAGACTTGGTTAAAGACAGAGGCGGGCGCCCTTTTCTTACTGACGCCAATACTCTGTATGTCGGAACCCGAGCCAATTCGGTGGACCACCTGGAGACCGCTATCCGCAATGGATTTGATTATGCGGTGGCGGGGGCTCCGCTAATAATCGCCGATGGTTTGACCGGTAAAGACTATGTCAAAGTGCCTATACCGGGCCAGCACTTCAAGGAGGTCAACATCGGCAGCGCTGCCTATCATGCTGATGCCATGGTGGTCATGAGCCATTTCAAATGCCATGAACTTACCGGATTTGGCGGCGCTGTTAAAAATATGGGCATGGGCTTGGGGTCTCGCAGCGGCAAGCAGCAGATGCACTCGGATGTTTTGCCGAAAATAAAAGAGGACAAATGTACAGGCTGTGCCAAGTGTACGGAATGGTGTCCGAGCGATGCAATTGAAATGCAGCCCTGGGAAGGTAATAAAAAGGGACAGAAGGCATATATTCTCGATAAGAAGTGCTGGGGATGTGGTGAGTGTACGGTAACCTGCCAGTTCAACGCGATCCGGGTGAGTTGGCGCACCACTCCCGAAGCCGCCCAAGAGAAAATGGCGGAGTATGCTTTGGGTGCTATTCAGGGCAAGACTGGAAAAGTAATATATATCTCCTTTGTCACGAATGTCAGTCCGGATTGCGATTGCTTCGGGCATAATGATCACCCCATCGTGCAGGACATCGGCATCCTCTCATCCCTGGATCCGGTAGCACTCGATAAAGCCTGTTACGATTTGGTCAATGCACAGCCGGCTTTGGCTGGCTCGGTAATAGAAGGCTGCAGTACGGGGGAAGATAAGTTTCAAATGGTTCATCCCGGAATCAATCCTCTTATACAGCTTCAACATGCCGAGAAGATCGGATTGGGGATTATGCAATACGAGCTCCGGCGTATCTAGTGCTGCTTACAGCTGGTGGGAGAGGAGCCCCGGCGTACCATGCAGGCGGGTTGGCTCCTTGTTGATTCAGCCTGATTGTGGTCGTACCCAGTAGTATATATAAATGAAAGGCGGTGTCCCACCGTGACCAAAGAAAAGATGGCCACTTATTTGTGGAATTTGCCTGAACAGTTTGCAGCCATGCTACAGCAGGGCGTCCAACTACCCCCCAATTATATTAAGAAATATCATAATATTATGGTTACCGGGCTGGGCGGGTCGGCCATAGGCGGAGACATACTGCGCACCTACGCTCAGGCCCGGGCAGCGATTCCGATAACGGTAAACCGGGATTACGACGTTCCGGCCTTCATCGATGAAAACAGCCTGGTCTTGGCCGCCAGCTATTCGGGCAATACTGAAGAGACTCTCAGTGCCTACTGTCAGGCCCGGGATAGGGGAGCCAGCTTGATAGCGGTCACCAGTGGCGGCAAACTGGCCGATCTGGCTAGTGCCCACGGTGCACCTGTAGTGACCATTCCGGGGGGATTGTCACCTCGGGCAGCTACCGGCTATCTGTTTACTCCCCTGGCCTTGATCCTGCAGGAATTGGGCATAGTGGACGGGGTTGACAAGGATCTGAACGAGGTAGTTGGGGTTCTGCAGGATATGCGGAGAGAAATCGGTCCCGATGCTGCATCGGAAGGAAACCTGGCCCGGCAGATAGCCCGGGACTTAAAGGGACGTCTGCCCTTGATCTGGGGCAGTACCGGTCACACCGAAATCGCCGCTCTGCGCTGGAAGACCCAGATCAATGAGAATGCCAAGTGTCCGGTATTCTGCAATTCTTTCCCGGAACTGAATCATAACGAAATAGTGGGCTTTGAGGTTCCGAAAGAGATCCTTTCAAATACTGTAATAGTCATCCTGCATGACCCAGAGGATCATGTCCAAGTTAAGAAACGCATGGAAATCAGCAAGCAGATAATCCGGGACAAAGTAGCCAAGGTGTTGGATGTGGCAAGCCGGGGACAAGGATTTCTGGCCAAGTTTTATTCCTTGGCTTATCTGGGCGATTACACAAGCTTCTACTTGGCCGAGGAATATGCGATTAATCCGACCCCGGTAACGGTAATAGATTTTTTGAAGAGCGAGTTGAACCGGTGATTTCCCGGCGACTGGGCATATACTACTCAATGTTTCTGCTATAATAAATATTGGAGCAGAACTTCTTGCCAATCAGGGGCGTTAGGACCTTATCCTGATAGGGAAAAGGGGGCTGGGGTTTTGAGTGAAGACAATCAGACTCTGCATGTAGTAATAATAACTGGATTATCCGGAGCCGGAAAGACCCAGACCATCAACTGCCTTGAGGATATGGATTACTACTGCGTGGATAATATGCCGCCAGCCCTACTGAGGAAATTCATAGAACTGAGCATGCAATCAGAAGGCAAGATCGATAAAGTTGCTCTGGTCATCGATGTTCGCGGTGGGGATTTCTTCCACAATCTGTCCCAGGCTCTTAACGAACTGGAAGAAAGCCAGATCGCTTATGAGATACTATTTCTGGAGGCATCTGACGAGGTATTGGTTAGGCGATTCAAGGAATCGCGCCGTCGCCACCCCTTGGCGCCCCAGGACCGACTGCTGGATGCCATACGTATGGAACGCAATATATTGGAGGAACTCCGCGGCAGAGCCAATGTTATCCTGGATACCTCCGACACCACACCCCGCCAGCTCAAAGAACAATTAAACGACTTGTACAGTGAGAGAGAGACCGGCAATTTTGCCATCCATATAGTCTCCTTTGGATATAAAATGGGCATACCATTGGATTGTGACATTATGATGGATGTCAGGTTTCTTCCCAATCCATTTTATGATCCGGAGATGACTACCCAGACCGGGGTAGACGCTGAAGTGATCGACTATGTGATGCAATCTCCGATCACCAAATCATTCGCACGGCGATTTATGAATATCCTCAAGTTTTTGATACCTTACTATATACAGGAGGGTAAAACCAACCTGGCCATTTCTATAGGCTGTACCGGAGGACAACACCGTTCTGTGGTTTTGGCCGACTACCTGGGCAAACAATTAGCCAGACTGGGTTACAATGTGATGGTAAGGCACCGGGATTTGGCCCGTTACAAGAAGGATGTCTGATGAGTTTTTCCAATGACGTGAGAAATGAGCTGGCCCGAGTCATACCGGACAAGAAATGCTGCCAGATGGCCGAGCTTTCTGCGCTGTTGGCGATGCGGGCCGACATCGGTTTCAATCGGGATGGTGAGCTGACACTCTACACAACTATGGAAAATGCAGCCCAGGCGCGTAAGGTATATACATTACTGAAAGAGACCTTTGGGTTAGCTTCAACAGTTCACATTCTACAAAAGAAACGATTCAAGAAATCCAGGATCTATCAGGTACAGACCCATCTGGATAATCCGGAGGGTTCAGCCCTGCTTGGCAAACTGGAATTGTCGGAAGCAGGTATCAAACGACAGGTAAATTGGAAGGCTATCAGGAAAAACTGCTGCAAACGCTCATTTCTGAGAGGGGTATTCGTCAGCAGCGGTTTCATTAATCGTCCCGAGGGAAACTACCACCTGGAAATCGTATTCAACGATTCTCGGATGGCTTCCGATGTTTTGAGGATCACGCATAAATTGGGTTTAGATGCGCGGTTGACCGAGCGTAAAAACAACCTGCTGATATATATAAAGGAAAGCGAGACAATTGTTGATTTTCTCCGTTTGGTTGAGGCCAGCAATGCTCTGCTTGAGTTTGAGAATGTTCGGATCATCAAATCAATGCGCAATCAGGTGAACCGACAGGTAAACTGTGAGACTGCCAACCTGGCCAAGACGGTTGAGGCCTCGGTACGGCAGGTCGAGATGATCAAGAGCATACTGGCTCGGATTGGGATCAAGGGTATCCCCCCTCATCTACGGGAGATTGCTATGCTGCGAATGGATCACCCCGACAGTACCCTTAGAGAACTGGGTTTGTTGCTCGATCCCCCACTTACCAAATCAGGAGTAGCCTATCGTATGGCCAAGCTGGAGAGGATTGCCGATACAATCGATCAATCCATGGAATGAGGTGGAGTATGCGTCTTACCAATGACATCTTCCTGGAGCAACAGCAAAAACTGGTTATGACCCCCGAATTGCGACTGGCTATAGCCATTCTGCAGATGTCGACCATGGAGTTGGAAGAGTACACCCAACAGGAGTTGAATGAGAATCCCCTTTTGGAGGTACAGGAGCCGGAAGAACCCAGTGGGGATAATGCTTCTGATGAATCTGCCGCAAGTGAAAAAAACAATGAACCGGAACCAATCACCAGCATGGAAGAATGGGCCGATTATTACCATGACCGTGATATCGGTCTTACCGCTGGCGACCGTGAAGCCAAGACCTATGACAATTTCCTCACCAAGAGACCTACCTTGTATGAACATCTTCAGTTCCAGTTGCACCTTGCCTGCACCGAGCCCCAGGATTTGGAGGTTGGCTTTTATATTATCGGCAATATTGACGGCAACGGCTATCTCTGCGTCAACGAGGATGAAATAGCGGCTCAAACCGGGGCTTCCCCAGACCGGGTCGAACGAATCCTGAATCTGGTTCAATCCTTCCATCCTCATGGGGTTGGTGCACGCAGCCTGAACGAATGCCTTAAGATTCAACTGCGTTACTTTGGCAAAGAAGATCCCCTGGCGGAAAAGATAATCGATCAACACCTTGATGACCTGGCTCAGGGAAGATTGGCCAAGATCGCCCAATTATTGGGAGCTTCGGTTCAACATGTGCAACGAGCCTGTGACATCATTCGTACTCTTGACCCCAAACCGGGCCTTCAGTACAGTTCCGATGACGAGGTCAAATACATAATCCCAGACGCTATCGTGGAAAAAATAGAAGGCGAATATGTAGTGGTTCTCAACGATAGTGCTTCCCCTCGTTTGGTGGTAAATAGACTGTACGAAAACATGATGCGAAAACCAGGGCAATTTACCGACGAAGTCCGCAGATTCCTTGATGATAAGCTGAACTCGGCCATTTGGCTGATTCGCAGCATTGAGCAGCGCCGTCGGACGCTGGACAAGGTTATCCGCTGTATTGTGGATATACAAACGGATTTCCTGGATCGGGGCATAAAATACCTCAAACCGTTAACCCTGAAACAGGTCGCAGACCTGATAGAAGTACATGAATCGACGGTCAGCCGGGCTACTTCCAAGAAATACATTCAGACCCCGCAGGGACTTTTTGAACTCAAATTCTTTTTTGGGAGCGGGATAAGTTCCAGTGTGGGGAGCGACAAGATTTCAGCCAAGAGTATTAAGAGGATGATGGAGGAGTTAATCACTGGGGAGGATCCCGCTCACCCCATAAGCGACCAAGCCATTGTGGATCAATTAAAGGACAAGGGAATCGACATCTCGCGGCGGACGGTAGCCAAATACAGGCAGGAAATGGGGATACAGTCAACCTCGGCCCGTAAGAGATATTAGCACATTTTAGCAAATGTGCTATAATTATTTGTAGTACACGTGTTGCTGGTAAGAGAATGATCTGGCTGGGACAAAAATGTCCCTTTATTATATTTTGGTCCTGAGGTTTTTCATGGATAAACTGTTTTCGTTAATCGAGCGCTTTGCACCGGAAGTTATGGAATTGTTGACTGGCCGATATCAGATCCTAAGGCAGGTTTTGTATAACCAACCCATCGGGCGTCGCCAGTTGGCGGTTAACGTGGGCCAAACGGAGAGAATGGTGCGCACTGAGGTTGATTTGCTGAAAACCCGCGGAGCGGTAGAGACCACTCCGGCAGGAATCACGCTGACCGCATACGGTGAAGAGATGCTGCGGGAACTGGATGAATATGTTCCCTGGCTATTGAACATCCAAACCCTGGCCGAGCGGCTTAAGGAAAGTTTTCATCTCGAAGAAGTAATAATAGTACCGGGGGATTCTTTTCAGAATGAGTTTATAAAGCATGATCTGGGCCGGGCTGGAGCCGAATTTCTATTAAAAAAGCTCCATTCTCCATGTATCCATATGCGAGAGGGAGTTAACCTCCACCAGGTTTGTGTAGTACCAGCCCGGGGAGGCCTGGGCGAAAAGGTTGAACAGCAGGCCGGCAACATTGCCGCTAAGATAGCCAATCGAATCGGAGGTCAATACCGACTCCTGCACATTCCCGATATTCTTGAAGAGAGCACGGCAGCCGCGCTGAAAAAGGATGTACATATAAGCGAAGTAGTAAAGACCATAAAATCAGCCGACATTCTTATGCACGGGATAGGGCCAGCCATTGACATGGCCATAAAACGCGAGTTA
>JAKJCH010000075.1 GCA_022706565.1 Bacillota bacterium
CCGCCATGGGGACCCCCCTGGCCACCCGGACTTTTTCCATGTTCGGTGACGCCCACTATGAATTCCCGGCCGGCTTCCTGTTCCCAGCGGTATTTGCCCTGTTGGCCCATTTGTATGCCAGCAGATACGGTATCCCCCTGGAGGTCCTCAAGGATCAGATGGCGGCGGTATCGGTCCAGTCCCATGAATATGCCATGAAGAATCCCAATGCTCAGCTTCACAAACTGATAACCAAGGAAGATGTGTTGAATAGTTTCACGGTATCCACCCCCATCCAGCTCCATGACGCCTGCCCCTTTTCCGATGGAGCGGCGGCAGTGGTCATCGCTTCCGAAGAAGTAGCCAAGAAGCTTACTTCCAAACCGGTTTATTTTGCCGGCATCGGCCAGGCTTCGTCCGGCAAACTCAGCTCCCAGTCCAAATATTTGCCCCGCATCTATGCCCGGGAGCTGGCCTGTCAGCAGTCCTACGGCATGGCGGGCCTGACCCCGCAGGATATGGACTTGTGTGAACTGCATGACTGTTTCAGCATTGCCGCCCTGATAGCTGCGGAGGGGTTGGGCTTTTTCGAATTCGGCACCTCCGGCTCGGCCTGGCTGCGGGGTGAGACCCGGCTGGGCGGGAAGATCCCCATCAATATTTCCGGCGGACTGAAGGCCAAGGGGCACCCCATCGGTGCCACCGGTGTATCCCAGGTAGTGGAGGTTACCCGGCAACTGAGGGGAGACATGGTTGAGCAAGGCCGCCAGGTGGAGGGGGCCAAAAACGGCATTATCGACACTCTGGGCGGCGACGGGGTTTTGGTCAGCATGATCCTGACCAATCAATAGAGGAGGTGAGAACGATGGATTACAGACTGACATTCCAGGAATACAACAAGGCCTTGAAAAAAGACCGGCTGTTGGGTTTGAAATGCAATGATTGCGGGAAGATCACCTGCCCCCCGATGATGGTATGCGGGGAGTGCGCCAGCACCAACCACGAAGTCGTGACATTGTGCGGTAAAGGGAAGATCGTCACCTTCACCACCTGCAACATCGCCGCTGAAGGCCGGGAAAACGAGAATCCCTACACCATCGTGATGGTGGAACTGGACGAGGGTCCCTGGATCATGGGCAACCTGGTTTCGATGGACCCTAAGAAAGTGGATATGAAGGTAATCGGCAAACCGGTGACGGTAGGTCATCGCGTCTATCCCGGCGACAAGTACTCTTCCCAACCCATGGCTAGACCAGCCTTCTGCATAATTGAGTAGAGGTTAATGTCATTTGGTTCGTGTGGCGCAATTGACTACTAGATAAAGGGGGGTATAGCAATGTGGAGAAAAAGAATACCAGTCTAAACTGATATCCATGAGGGAAGCGGCCAGCAAGGTGGAATCGGGCGATGTCGTTGGTACCGGACTTGCTATAGGCTCCGGCACGCCGGATATATTCAATGCTATTCTTGACAGGTGGCAGGAATTAAAGGGGGTAAGGATACTTGATACCATCGGTCTGTATCCATTCAAATTTCAGGACCCGGATTTCATGCTGCCACTGGACGGTCATATCAACTACATGCCAGCCTTCAGCATCGCAACCGGCCGGAGGATGAACAATACCAAGCAGGCTGAATTCTACCCGGTCCAAAGCTCCGATCTGGCCGATAAAGTCTGGCACAAATCGGATGTATTCATCGCCCAGGTAACACCGCCCAATGCCAATGGGTATGTTAATTTGGGTCTGACCAATTTTTATACCATGGACACCATCCGGGAGGGCAAGGCGTCCGGAAAACAACGGGTGACTATCGGCGAGGTCAATGACCAGCTGCCGATAATTTACGGGAATAACTGGATGCACATCTCGGAGTTCGATTACTTCGTGGAAAACTCCACCCAAATACCGACCTTCGGCCGGGGAACCCCTACCGAGACGGATAAATGTATTGCCGCTTATGTATTGGAACTGATCAATGACGGTGATACCATTCAGATGGGCATTGGCGGCATTCCCGAAGCAGTGGTCGCTGGTCTGGATGGCAAGAAGGACCTGGGGGTACTGACCGAGATGTTTCCCATCGGCCTCCCCCAACTGGTGGCCAAGGGTATTGTCACCAATAAACGGAAACCATTGCACAAAGGTGTAACCGTCGCCACCTTCTGTATGGGTGATGCGGAGATGTATGAATACGTACGGGAGAACCCGGCTTGCGAGTTTCATCCCTCTTCCTATACCAATAATCCTGGGATCATTGCCCGGCATCCCAATATGGTAGCCATGAATATGGCCTTGATGGTAGACTTCAGCGGGCAGATCAATTCTGAGGGAGTTGGGCATACCCAGGTGAGCGGTTCCGGCGGCCAACTGGATTTCATGATCGGTTCCTTTTGGGCGCCGGGGGGCAAGGGGATTACCTTGCTCTATTCGTCAAGGAGGGGGAAAGACGGTTCATTAATCTCGGCTATCGTGCCGGAGCTGCCGCTGGGCTCCCCGGTCACTGTCCCCCGTACGTATGCTCAGTATGTTATTACTGAATATGGCATTGCCAACCTGCGTTACAAATCGAGGACCGAGCGGGCCAAGGAATTGATCGCGGTGGCGCATCCCGACCTGCGCGGGGAACTGACTGCCAGCCTGAGGAGGAATTTCTACCCGTTTGCCAGCATGGCCAGTGTAAAATAAGGCGCTGGAAACTTTAATCCAAAAAGAGTATGTTATGGGTATGTGTAACAGAATCCAAGCCAAAAGGATGATGGCCAGGTAATCCCGCTACAGCGGTTGGCCTAATCGAGGGTGGCCCCACTAGGCTTTTCCGAAACACGTTCCTTGGTCCTATAACCAGGGTCAAGGAACGCTTTCTTTTGGTCCACGGATCTCACAGCCCGCTAACCTGTTCAAAATCCCGTTAAACCATTATGCGTACCCGCACTCAGGACAAGCGGGTGGAATTCTGCCGCCCAGATAGAGAGATTTAAACAAGGCAAGGAACATACTGACTCCGTCGGTTGGCATCCGAGCCTAGGTTTTTACATATAATTTATTTTTAAAGGAGGGGATTGTTGTGAACTATGCAAAGGAATATCAGAGTAGACTGGTCACTGCCGACCAGGCGGTAAAGGTGGTCAAGTCCGGCGACTGGATCGACTACGGGGAGTTCTGCGGACAAGTGCGGGACTTGGATCAGGCCTTGGCCAAAAGAAAAGATGAGTTGACCGACGTCAAGATCTGGTCAACGGTTAATCCTTATCCCACGGCCGTTAATGAGGTTGATCCAACCGGCGAATCGTTTGTATGGCACAGCTGGCACGTTTCCGGAGCTGATCGGAAGATCGCCAAGGCCGGCAAACCTTTCTACTATTCCCCGATAAAATACTCCGAGGTGCCCCGGTACATCCGGGAGAGAATCGAACCTCTGGATGTAGCCATGATACAGGTTGCGCCAATTGACAAAAAGGGCTTCTTCAATTTCGGCCCTCAATGCAGCTTCACTCGGGCGGTCTGTGATCGGGCCAAAATTGTCATCGTAGAGGTAAATGACAAACAACCTCGTTGTTTAGGTGGTTATGAAGAAGGGATCCATATTTCTGAGGTCGACTATATCGTGGAAGGCAGCAATCATCCGCTGGCGCTTGTTCCAGCCCCACCCCCCACTGAGGTGGACAACAAAGTGGCCGCTCTGATATTGGAAGAAATCACTGATGGCTGCTGTATTCAACTGGGAATAGGGGGCATGCCCAATGCCATCGGCATGGCTATCGCTGAATCCAACCTGAAGGATCTGGGCTGCCACACCGAAATGCTGGTGGATGCCTACGTGTATATGTACGAGGCCGGCCGTCTGACCGGTAAGCGCAAGAATATCGATCCCGGCAAAATGGTCTATACCTTCGCCCTTGGCACCGAGATACTTTACGATTTCATTGACGACAATCCCGTATGCGCTACCTATCCGGTCAACTATACCAATAAACCGGCCGTAGCTGCCCTCAATGACAATCTCATCACCATCAACAACTCCATTGAAATCGACCTGTACGGGCAGGTAAACGCAGAATCTTCCGGCATCCGCCATATCAGCGGCACAGGCGGCCAGCTGGATTTCGTTCTGGCCGGATGGGAATCCAAGGGCGGCAAGTCCTTTATCTGCATGCCCTCAGCCAACATAAGCCCCGAAGGTCAAGTCCAGACCAGGATAGTGCCCACCCTGGCGCCGGGAGGCATCGTTACCGATCCTCGCTCGGTAGCCGATTATGTAGTAACTGAATATGGCAAATATGCAATGAAGGGCATGTCAGTCTGGCAGCGGGCGGAAGGACTGATCAATATCGCCCATCCCGCCGTCCGCGATGACCTCATAAAGGCTGCAACCGCCCAGGGTATCTGGCGCCGCTCCAACCGGTTGGCCTAATCCAGGGAGGTCCACTTGGCTTTTCCGACACGCGTTCCTTGGTCTCGTAACCAGAGTCAAGGAACGCTTTCTTTTGGTCCTCGGTTTTCACAGTCCGCAAACCTGTTCAAAATCCTAAAACAACCGGCATCCTGACCATTTGGGGGATAGCTGCCCGGGGCTGTTCTCTGCTCCTCCGCAATGCGGACCAGCCCGACAAATCGGCTTTGCTGCAGTCGAATTGAGGGCGAAGCCGAAAATTTAGACAAAAAAATTTAAAAAGTTGTGGAAAAATTAGATTTATCGGGATATTATGTAAATAATGTTGAAACAATGCCGTCGGGATAGCGGATCGTAGCGGCGGTGAGGCTCCTGCGCCGGGAAGAAAGGCAAATGCAGACGATAGGGGGAGGAAGAAGCGGTATGAGCAGTGTCAAGGAGAAGATAATGTATTGGTTTGGACTGGAGGAGGAATATGACGAGGAATACGGCTTCCAGCCCGCAACATCGGCAAATGAAGGCAAGGCATCGCACGTAGTAGGGCTTCCTTCGGCACGGGGCCAGAAAGTCGTGGTTTGCGAACCAACCAACTTTGAAGAAGCTCAGGCCATCACCGAACATCTCAAGAGCCGGAAACAGGTCATTGTGAATTTTGAGATGACACCGATCGAGATCTCCAAGAAGATCATCGATTTTGTCAGCGGAGCAGCCTATGGGCTGGACGGGACCAGTCAGCAGATTGGCTGCAAGGTTTTCCTGTTCGCCCCATCGGGAGTAGAGGTTACCCCGGACGGCAAGACCACCTTTTCCCTGCCCAGCGAGAAAATTCTGCGATCCTATAGAGATTTTAGAGATTAAGAATCCTACATAACTCAAGGAGAGGACCGGCCCAACGAGGCCGGTTTTTTTAGTGGTCTCAAACCGTCCCCATGCCTCGGGGCTCGTAAAAGGAGATACGGTTCTCGACGTCGAAAATACCACCTGGTCGAAAATACCACCTGATTAATAGAGTAGGTGAAGTGAAATGATTTCAGAAGCATCCAGTATGGACATCACCAACTGCAGTAATGCGGCCATAACGGTGGGCATTAACCGCATCCTGCATGATGCCCTGTTCTGTCAAGACATAGAAGAATTAGGGATGACTTGCCTCAGTGTGATCCTGGAACTGACCGGCAGCCCGATAGGTTTTATCAATGAACTCAATAACGAAGGAACCATGGATTGTATCGCCATGAAGGGAGAAGGCTTCACGTCCTCGATGGTGCCGGATAGCCAGCGGAAGCAATTGCCCCGGAACTTAGCCCGTTATGGTATCCGCGGGCGGGTGTTGCAGGAAGGGCGGGCGCTGATCAGCAACGATCTTGGTTCTGAACCGGACCGGGTTGACCTGCCGCCTGGTCATCCCCCCCTGACTGCATTCATAGGGGCGCCGCTATTGGAAAACGGCCGAATTATTGGCATGATCGGTCTGGCCAACAAGGATTCCGGGTACGGTGAAACCGACTTACATATCCTGGAGAAGCTGGCACCCTCCATTGTGCAGGTCCTGATGCGTAAAAGGGCTGAAATAGCCCTGCGCGAAAACGAAGCCCACAAGTCCTACCTGGTGAGACTCGATGATGCGCTGCGCCCGGTGGAAGACCCGGTCGAGGCGGAGCTGGTGGCCTGTCGGGTGCTGGCTGAACACATCGCCGCGGATCAGGTCATGTATGGTGATGTACTGGACGAACAGCAGATAGTGATCCGACACTGTGTCATCAATGGAACTGTAAAGACGACTGATTCCGCCTGCGTGTATGGTTTCGATGAAGAGACCGTGGAGTGGTTCAAATCTGGGAAGTGTATCAACATAAACGATGTGCAATCAGATCCCCGCCTAAGCGATCAACACAGGCGCTGGCTGTCATCCGCAGGGGCGGCCTCCCACTTGGGCCGGGGTTTGACGAAAGATGGCAAGTGGATAGCAGCTTTGGGTGTCAACAGCTTCTTGCCCCGGGTCTGGACCCCAACCGAAGCGGAGTTGGTGAATGAGACCATCCAGCGACTGTGGTCGGCAGTGGTCAGGGCCCGGGCGCAACAGGAAGTCAGACAGGCTCGTGATCTCCTGGAAGTGCAGGTGCAAGCAAGGACCAGGGAACTCAGCGCCCTCAATCAGAGCCTTGTCCACACCATTGAGAGCATCACCGACGCCTTTTTTACCTTGGACCACAATTGGACCGTAACCTACTGGAACAAGGCTGCTGAGAAGATGCTCGGGTATAGGGTCCAGGATATAGTAGGCCGAAACCTCTGGGATTTGTTCCCCCATGCAGTCGGAGGGGATTTCTACCATCATTATCACCGGGCCATGAGAGACAAAAAAGCGATTAGTTTTGAGAGCATGATAGAATACGCGGGCATTGGTGTCGAGGCCCGTGCCTACCCATCCCCCACCGGCCTGACCATCTATGTGAAGGATATCACCGAGCGCAGAAAAGCCGAGCAAGCCCTGCAGGAATCGGAAAAGAAATTCCAGAAGGTGTTTCACAATAATCCAGACATGATCGCGATCATCAGCATGGAGGATTACCGGTTCATGGATGTAAACCAGAGCTGCCTGGAAATAATGGGATTCTCCCGGTACGAGGTGATCGGCCGAACCCCGCGAGATTTGCATATATGGGATGATGACCGGGAAACAGTCAGACAAGTTCTGGCTGAACTGAAGGAGAACGGTGTGGTCAAAAATGTCGAGATCCGGGCCCGGAGCAAATCCGGGAATCCGGTTAGCTTGCAGGTATCCGCGGTGGCCGTAACACTGAACAACGAGAAATGCGTGGCGGCTACCGTACGGGATTTGACCCGGCAAAAGATGCTGGAAGCAGAGCTGGCCCGCCTGGACCGCCTCAACCTGATCGGCCAGATGGCAGCCAGCATCGGCCACGAAATAAGAAATCCGATGACCACCGTGCGGGGCTTCCTGCAAATGCTGGGCAGCAAGCCCGAGTATGCAGAAGACCTGTCCTTTTTCGAGCTGATGATCGAAGAACTGGACCGGGCCAACGGTATCATCAGCGAATTCCTGGGGATGGCCCGGGACAAGATGGTCGACCTCCAGCCGCGCTGTTTGGACTCGGTAGTGAAGTCGTTATATCCGATGATCAAGTCCGATGCCAACCTGCGCGAAATCGATGTCAGGCTGGATCTGCGGAAACCGGATCAGACTCTTTTGGACGAAAATGAGATCCGCCAGCTGATCCTGAACATTTCCCGTAATGCCATGGAGGCCATGAAAGACCACGGAACCCTGACCATCGGCACCAGGCAGGAAGGGGATGAGGCAGTCCTGTATATCAAGGATGAAGGGAGCGGTTTGTCCCCTGCAATCATTGACAGACTAGGTACTCCATTTATCACCACCAAAGACAAAGGAA
>JAKJCH010000076.1:0-2381 GCA_022706565.1 Bacillota bacterium
CGAAAAGTGATTGCCGATTACACCCAGGAGGCCGGAGTCAGAGGTTTAAGGAGGCAGCTGGCCTCAATTGCCCGGGTAGCTTCGGAGAAAATAGTGTCCGGCAAGGCGCCCGCACCTTATGTGGTAACCCCGGATTTGCTGGAAGATATATTAGGCCACCAGATAGCCCGACATGATGTAGCCCAGGCCGACAATCCCCCCGGTGTAGCCACCGGACTGGCCTGGACCCCGGTAGGCGGAGAGATACTGGGTCCGGGCAGTTGATTCTGACCGGTAAACTAGGCGAGGTAATGCAGGAATCGGCCCGTATCTCACTGAGCCTGATCAAATCGCGGCTGCCGCTGAGCAGCCTTAGTTTCAACTTCAAGGAGAGGGATGTACACATCCACGTGCCGTCGGGAGCGGTTTCCAAAGACGGTCCCTCTGCCGGAGTAGCGTTGTTTACCGCCCTGGCCTCACTGGTCACCGGCATCAAGGTCAATCCGACGCTGGCCATGACCGGGGAGATTACCTTACGGGGTGCAGTCCTGCCAGTCGGTGGGATCAAGGAGAAACTGCTGGCCGCTCATCGGGCTGGTATCAAGAAAGTGCTCATCCCCAAAGAAAATCTGCGCGATCTCCAGGATCTGCCGGAAGAGGTACGGGACGAACTCCAGGTCCAAGCAGTGGAGGTTATCGAGGACGTTCTGCTGGAAGCTCTGGGTCTGCGGCTCCCCAAACCGGAGATACTGCTCCGGCCCGGGATCACCCAAGACGGCGATCTCTACCGGTTCAGCAGTTGATCATCGGTTCACCCGGCTTGAGCCTCTATCGTTCAAAACAAATCGAGGAATCCTTAATCAATATTCGATTGCCCAAAATACGAGGCGCCTGCTTTAGAAGCGGGTGCCTCATTGTCTTAATAAAGTGACTGCTTGGACGGACCAAGCAGAATGGGATGTGGTGAAAATTCGTAAAATTTGACCCAATAACGTATATTATATCTATACCTGAATTTCCCGGAACAAGCATTTCCATCATGCGGCTAATATGAGGTTACCGCCGCAGACCTTAATTATCGAGTAAACTAGTACTAGAGACGGGAGGTGTATACATGTCATCTTTGCAATGGATCCTGATCGCCATCCTATGCGGGGCGGTGGAGATATTCTCATCCGGCTTCTGGTTCTTATGGCTGGCCATCGCGGCCTTGTTGGTGGCCGGGGCCGCCGCGATAGGAATCTTAACTGGTCTGCCAGCCCAGCTGCTGATCTTCTCCATTATCACCCTGGTGTTAATCGTATTTACCCGGCCGCTGCTGATGAAGACCATCAAATCCAATGATACTGTCAGCAATGTAAAGGCACTGATCGGCCAACAGGGCATAGCCCTCACCCCCATTTCCCCCCTGAATTTCGGTCAGGTCAAAGTCAACGGAGAGATCTGGACCGCCACTTCCAAGGAATATATTGAAGAAAACATCCGGGTGGTAGTGATTGGAGTCGACGGCGTTAAGCTGGTGGTCGACAAGGCGTTTATTAATTTGAACTAGAATACATTATGAATAAAGAAAGGATGAGATGAATGGATGCATTTGTAACCGTCTTCGTCAATGTGATCCTGGTGCTGTTCGTAATCCTGATTGCCTATTCCTCCATCAAGATCATTCGCCAGGCCTCGGTAGGCATCGTAGAAAGGCTGGGCAAGTACCACAAGTCGGCCGAACAGGGCATTAATATGCTGATACCATTTGTGGACAGCTTTCGGGCCATCGTCGACCTCCGCGAACAGGTAGTCAGTTTCGCCCCTCAACCGGTCATTACCAAGGACAATGTGACCATGATGATCGACACCGTCGTCTATTATCAGGTGACTGACGCTTTTCGTTTTGTCTATGAGATCCAAAACCCGATTTTCGCCATC
Organism: Bacillota bacterium; assembly: GCA_022706565.1. Taxonomy (GTDB): domain Bacteria; phylum Bacillota; class Syntrophomonadia; order Syntrophomonadales; family Syntrophomonadaceae; genus PHAA01. The sequence goes on from JAKJCH010000076.1 coordinate 1,903, forward strand.
GACAATCTGACCGCCACCACCCTGCGTAATATCGTCGGTGATCTGGAGTTGGATGAGACCCTGACCTCCCGGGATCTGGTCAATACCAAACTCCGCTCCATTTTGGATGAAGCCACTGATAAATGGGGCATCAAGGTAAACCGGGTGGAGCTGAAAAACATTCTCCCACCCGAAGATATTCAGAGCGCTATGGAGAAACAGATGCGGGCGGAGCGCGAAAAACGCCAGGCCATCCTACTGGCCGAAGGACAGAAGACCGCTGCCATATTGGAAGCGGAGGGACTGAAGCAAGCCAATATCCTTAATGCCGAGGGTATCAAGGAAGCCAATATCAGGCAAGCTGAGGGCACCCGGCAAGCCAGAATTCTCGAGGCCGAGGGTGAGGCCCAGGCTATCCTCAACGTACAGCGGGCCTTTGCAGACAGTCTGGTTATGCTGCGCGAGGCCGAGAGCGACGACAAGGTGATAGCTCTGAAGTC
>JAKJCH010000076.1:2391-7713 GCA_022706565.1 Bacillota bacterium
CTTGGGCGAAGGGCAGGCCACCAAACTGATAATCCCCAGCGACCTGGCTGGTCTGGGGGGAGTCTTTGCGGCTTTGAAAGAGGCGACTGGCTCAGTCCCAACCGAATCGCCGGGCCCAAAATAAACCTGGCTTAAATAAGGCCAAGAGAGTAGAATTAATCTCATCAAAGCCCAATTGTTCAGGCTGTAAAGGATTGAGCTAACTAATGGAGTCTTCTTCAGGAAACAAGTCCATGACCATTCTCTTCGGATCCATTTTTTTGGTGGGCATGGGCTTCAGCATAATTATGCCGGTCTTACCTTACTATGCTGAGGCGCTGGGGGCCAACGGCTTTCAGTTGGGTCTGCTGATCACGGTATACGCAGTTTGCCAGTTCATATTCGCTCCCATATGGGGGGCTTATTCCGATCGAGTTGGGCGCAAGCCATTACTGCTGATCGGGATCAGCGGATATGCCTTTACATTCCTGCTCTTCGGATTTGCTACCGAGCTGTGGATGCTGTACCTGATCCGAGCCGTGGGCGGCAGTCTTTCCTGTGCCACCCTGCCCACGGCCATGGCCTATGTAGCTGATTCCACCAGCTTGGACAAACGAGGCGGTGCCATGGGAATGATAGGCGCGGCCATGGGCATGGGAATGGTCTTTGGCCCTGCGGTGGGCGGCCTGATGTCGCAAATCTCGCTGGCCTTCCCCTTCGTTTTCGCTGGTATCCTGGGGCTAATCAATACGGTCGCCATTTGGCTGTTGCTCAAAGAATCGCTGCCCCTGGAAAACCGAGTCAACAAACAGGTCAAGATTGAAAGGGCCTCTCTGCTGGAAGGGCTGCGCAGCCCGCTGGTGGTGTTCTTCCTGGTCATCCTGGCGGTTAGTATCGGCGAATCGATCCACCATGCCACTTATGCCCTGTTTACCCAGGCCAAGCTGTCCTTTGGCGCTCACGATATTGGCTGGTCCTTCACGGCCGCCGGCATAACCTCCGCTCTGGTTCAGGGGCTGCTGGTGGGAAGGATGATCACCCGAGTGGGTGAAGAGCGCACCGCTACCATCGGAATAACCCTGCTGGGAATTAGTCTGGCTTTGTTCATTTTCACCTATGACATCGCCAGCTCAATTATATTTATGGTGGTCTTTTCCACCGGTATCGGTCTGACCCGGCCATCAATTTCGGCGGCGGTGTCCAAGCGGACCCTCAGCGCTCAAGGTTCCGCCATGGGTATACTCCAGGGTTATGACAGCCTGGGGCGGGCTATCGGGCCGGCGTTAGGGGGATGGATGCTGGACCAGGGACTGAACTACGGTTATTATAGCGGTATAATGGTGGTTTTGATCGGTCTGATTACCCTGGTCGCCGGCTCGTCACTGCGCCAGACGGATTCCATCACCGCCCGACGCGAAATCAGCTGAATAAAAAACCTCTTGAATAGGAGCTACATAGCTGCCCCAGTCTGTTCTGGAAAGGGATCTCGGATATGAAAGCAGCAATAAGTTTCGTAGGCCGGCACAACGCCGGCAAAACCACGCTATTAACACAATTAATAACCTACCTGAAACAACAGGGACTTAAAATAGCCTTCATCAAACATACCCATCATGACCACATCGCCCTGCCCGGTAAGGATTCCGAACTGGCCTTGCAAGCCGGGGCCGATGTTGCCGCCGTCCAGCGCTACGAGACAGAACCGAGCCTGGAACAGATCCTCGAATCAGTACCGGCGGACATCGACCTCATAATAGTGGAAGGCTTCAAAAAGGAAGACTTGCCCAAGGTGGAGGTCTTGCGACAGGCGATCGATCCCGTCCCCATGCTCCTGCCCCGCACCGTAGCCCTGGCAGCTGATTTTTCCCTGGAGTGCGGCTTACCGGTAATCGCGATTGATGACGTCGAGGCCCTGGCCCAGTTTGTATGCCACTTTTGCCAACTGTGACCTGTTTTGACCTGCCGTAAACAGAGCCCCATTCATTATCCTTACAATTTCTTGTGATTCTTAAATCTCCCCGCAACTGGATACATCCTGCCTTCAGGCCAGTCCTGGATTTAACTCAGTTTTTGTCCATGGTGTAAAAAACGGTTGTTTTATTGGAGCCTCCCTCCGCCATGAAAACTGGTAAGAAGGATGTCTGGTTAAACGGCCAAGGCATGTTCCGCCTGTCTCCTGAATAGAATTAGTAAGACTAGCCGCCAGAACCCGAATGCCGCAAATTACTGGCATATGCGGTGGCCTGGTGATACGGTCGGATCGAAAAGGAGGTAATGGTGTGAAGAAGTATGTATTGATAACGGCAGCGATAGTGATACTGGCCGGGGCAGGCCTTTATCTGGCATCAATGGGTAAAGCCGATAGAGTCCAGCAAATACCGGAAGTATTCCACGATCTGGGCATCGGTTGGGTAACCAATGATGGAATCACCCTGCTCCAGACCCGGCAAGGGGCATCCATATACCCGGTTATTCATGACGATCAGGCTTTATATATACTAAGCGGCAATGCCGACCGAATTAGCAAATACTATGTTGATAAGGTTCGGCAGGAGATAGTCGTTGAACAGGACATGGTGAAACCGCAATCAGAGAGGAAGGCCCCATTCCAGGTGGTCACAATCCCGGCAGCCAAGTATGAGAGCATAATTAAGGATGGTATGGTCACGGTCAGGGTTCAATTCAACTATCTTGACAAACAATCTATATATGTTCAATATGATACTTCCACCAAGACCAGCAAACTGGTAGATGGAGCCGCGTTGACTCAGTAACAGGTTTGACCGGGGGTAAATGAAAGATTTTTCGCGGCTTGAATCCACCAGATTCAGGTCGCTTTTATTATGCCCAGTGGTCGTATTTATTGGCCATCTAACTTAGGTAAGGGCGACCAACCGGCCCCATGATTTCCCATTTATTTGTTGCAATGGCTGGCTTGACAGATGAATTTGGGCTAGAATTCATATATGAACAAACATTTTGGTAAAAATTTATGGAAAGAGGTGTTGATTAATGGCTCATTCCCTTCCTGAACTGCCCTATGCCTATGATGCTCTGGAACCGCATTATGATGCCGAGACGGTCCGACTGCACCATGATATGCACCACAAAGGATATGTCGACGGCCTCAACAATGCCGAAGCCAAACTGGCTGACGCAATCGCCAAAGGCGATTTCGGATTGATCAAACATATTGAACGAGAGTTGGCTTTTCATGGTTCCGGTCACATCCTCCACACCATGTTCTGGGAGAATATGAAACCGAACGGAGGCGGTCCTGCCGCCGGACCAGTGGCGGAACTGATCGATCGTGATTTCGGCTCTTTCGACAACTTCAAGAAACTATTCACCGCTTCGGCAGTGGCCGTAGAAGGCTCCGGCTGGGCAGTACTGGCTTGCAATCCGACGTTTGGGAAGTTGGTAGTCCTGCAGGCGGAAAAGCACCAGGACCTTACCCAGTGGGGAGCGGTGCCCCTACTGGTGTGCGATGTCTGGGAGCATGCCTATTACCTGAAATACCAGAACAAACGGGCGGCCTGGGTAGAAGCCTGGTGGAACCTGGTTAACTGGGATGACGTAAACCGCCGGGTGCTGCAGATGCAGGCCAACTGCTGTTGTCAGACCCCATAGAAAAACTTGACGCAGGACAATAGTAATGCCCGTCATTGCAGCGTACCTCAGGTACGGCGATTGACGGGCATTTCGTATTCACGCAGCTATTGGCCCTTTGACGATCTGAAATGGGGCAGGCTGCACCTTACCATTCTGCCGACAGCTGGCGCAGCTGTTTCAGATAGTAAACCGGACCATCGAGGCAAATGAATTCACTGCCGATGTTGCAGCGGCCGCATTTGCCGATCCCGCATTTCATGCGCATCTCCAGGGTAGTGATAACCTGGTCGTCCCCATACCCCATCTTCTCCAGGGACTGCAGGACGAACTTAATCATTATGGGCGGTCCGCATACCACCGCCACCGCTCCCTCAGGGCTGGGATTCAATTCTTCCAGATAAGCAGGGACGAAACCCACATGACCGTCCCAATCCGGTTCCGGATTATCAATGGTGACGAAAACCTCGGTGTCCTGCTCCTGTGGCCACAAATCGAACAGTTCCTCCTTGAAACAGAGGTCGGCTGAACTGCGGGATCCGTAGATGATAGTGATCCGGCCATAATCCTGGCGGTGTTTGAAGCAATACTTGATAAATGAACGCAGGGGGGCCAAGCCGATGCCGCCGGCAATGAATACCATGTCCTTGCCCTTGCAGGCTTCTACTGGAAAACCATTGCCGTAAGGCCCTCGGACCCCGATCTTCTGGCCTATTTCTATCCGATGCAGTTCATCGGTCAAGAGACCCACCCGTTTGATGGCAAACTCCAAATACTCCTGCTCTTCCTGCCAGGTACAGGAGATCATGGCTTCACCCACCGGTAAAAGTGAAACCATACCGCACTGCCCCGGTTGGACCTGGAAAGGGAGTCCGCTGCCGTCGGTGTTCCGCACAAAAAAACTCTTTACATCCGGGGTGCGGTCAACAATATCTATTACTTCCACCACTGTGGGTACCAGCGGCTGCTCGATGGCCATGCCTTTTTCAGATTCTTTCATCACTCTACCTCCGCCTCCTTCACAGCCTTGATAATCCTGGCGATGTTAACGTCAGTGGGGCAGACGATGATACATCTTCCGCAGCCGGTGCAGAGCGGAGTTCCGTATCGCTCCTGGAAAAACTCCAATTTGTGCAGGAAGCGCTGCCGGAACCTCTCCTTGCTGGCTCCGCGCGGATTGCCGCCGCCCGCCTCACGGGTATATTCTTCGAACATGCAGGAATCCCAGGCCCGGAACCGGTAACCCTTTTCCCCGAACATCTTGACCTGGATGTCAAAACAATAGCAGGATGGGCATACATAGGTGCACATTCCGCAGTTGATACAGGGCTCGGCCATCTTGTCCCAGAGGGGGTGGTCGAACATGTCTTTAAGCTTTTCTGCTACCCCCTGGTAATCGACCTGCATCTCAAAAGGCTGGGCCGAAGGCAGTTTAACGTCCCTGTCTTCCAACAAGCCCTCGAGCTGGGCAGTCACGGCTTCACCCTTCGCGGTGAGGGCTTCCCAAGCATAATAATCCCCGCAGTCACGGATAATCACATCTGCACCGGCCGGATCCACCGGGTCGACCTCCATGGCCGGACAGAAACAATTGGGTCCGGGGGCATAACAGGCGTTGGCGATTATGGTATTGTTGGCGCGCCGGGCCTGGTAAAAACTGTCCACAAAACCCCGGGTGAGGAAGACCTCATCCATGGCCAGGATGCCTTTGACGTCACAGCCCCGGGCCCCGAA
>JAKJCH010000077.1 GCA_022706565.1 Bacillota bacterium
GGTTTGCCCAGCCGGGGTATCATAGCTGCTCCCCTCGATGCACGGCAGCAACAGTAATCACTCTCCTCAAAAAAGTGCTGGATGGCTCGATCCCCGATTATGTACAAGACGGAGGGATGTTAATCCAGACATAAAAATTCAATTCCGTTGATTTAATATAATTCTAATCATGCAACAGCTGGGCGCGGTAAACCGCCAGCATTTTCTTTTGGTCGTCATTCAGCCGCGGGTATTCCAATTTCATCCCTTCCAGGGTATCGGCAATTATCTCGGAAATAGCCATACGGGCAAACCATTTCTTGTCGGCCGGGATTATATACCAGGGAGCATAATCGGTGTCAGTAGCGATCATGGCCTCTTCCGCATATTTTTGATATGTATCCCAATGCTTTCTTTCCTCCAGGTCGCCGGCGTTAAACTTCCAGTTCTTGTCGGGCTCATCCAAGCGGGCCAGTAACCTTTCCTTCTGTTCCTGCTTGGATACATGCAGATAGAACTTGAGTATCACCGTGCCATTGCGATGCAGGTATTTCTCAAGATGGCCGATGTCTTCCAGTCGCTCTCTCCATATATTCTTGGTTATCAATTCGGGCGGCAGGTGCTGCTGTTTTTCGATCAGGTTATGCACCCGCACCACCAGCACTTCCTCGTAATAGGAGCGATTGAAAATACCTATCCGCCCACGTTCGGGCAGGGCCTTGATGTATCGCCACAGATAATCATGGTCTAATTCCTCGGCGGAGGGTGGTTTGAAACTATGTACCATGGTTCCCTGGGGATTGAGCCCGCTCATCACGTGCTTGATGACCCCGTCTTTGCCTGCAGCATCCATGGCCTGGATAATTATCAGCAGAGCATATTTGTCCTGAGCATAAAGGACGTCCTGCATTCGGGCCATCCGGTCGATGTTCTTCTCGGTTCGTTCTTGGGCCGCTTCCTTGGAAGCGTAGCCAGCGCTGTAGTCGGTGCTTATATCATTCAACCTCAGTTTATTTCCGGGTCGGAAATTGTTATTCTTGAACACCGATACTCATCTCCCTTTGATTCGGAGTGGCCGCCAAGCCCCCATCAATAAAACCCGATACCCTGGGCCGCCAGTTTTTCCTTCCATATCATCCGCAGCAGTTCCAGGTCATCGCTGTAATCATCCCTGCCTTCTTCGTAATCGATTTGTTCCAGGACAGTGAATTCAAACCGGTCGGCCCCCAGCTGCTGCCAATCGCGGAGCAATTCCCGGTTGGGGTGAGCCCCCGAACGCAGTTGGAAACTGGTGCTGTTTATTTTACCTTTGATATTATTGGTCTCCACCAGGAAATACTTGTTGGCGTCCTTGTTGATGACCGCGAAGATGCCCATATCCGTCTTCATCTGCCGGTACTCGGCTTGCAATTCCTTCTTCTTGTCGTGGGAAATGTTCATGTTATTAATCAAAGCCTCCCTTAAAATATTTCTGATTGGAACCTACCCGGTACAATTTAGAGCTGGCCATCCAATACTGCAGTCGGTATGGCCAGGGCCAGAGGTTCTGACGAGCCGTCAACCTCCCGGTGGGCGCTGGCATAAACGATGCCCACCACCTGCGCCTGTCCGTTTATAACCGGGCTGCCGCTGTTACCCGGGTTAATAGGCAGCTGGATGGCAAGAATCCGGGGGCCGGACTGATTGTTGGAATACCCGGCCACCTTCCCCCGCTGGGCTATCTTCTGAAAGCCGAGGGGATTGCCGATGATGGTAACCGTGGCTCCAACTTGGAGATCCTCTTTGCCGCCCAGGCTGATAGCCGGCAGACCGGTGCTGTTCAGCCGGATTACCACCAGGTCATAACCGGGTACCTGCTCGTAGTGATTGGCATAAAATTTCTGCCCGCTCTCAAAAGTAATGGTTATGGTACCCGACCCAGCGACAATGTGCTCATTGGTTATGATGATTCCAGCAGGATCCACATTGAATCCAGTCCCGGTGCGGGTGGTGGTTTTAACGGGGTTGCTGGTGTCGACCGCCTCGATGCTGACTACTGCCGGTTTGGCTATCTGCACGATCTGGTCGTTGCGCAGGACCCTGTTTTGATCCAGGAATCCCAATCGATCGTTGAAGATATAGGAGAGTTCAGGAGCGCTGGCAACAATAAACGCCAATAAGACCAGGACTGCTGATATCTTCACAAAGAAGCCGCGCCGGCGCGGACTTGTTATTTCATCATCGGAAAATTCAATCTCATCATCAGGGTCCACAATTCTATAAGGTTGGTTGTTGTCATCCATAAAATATCTCAACACCTAATATTTGTTCTGGTCTTATATTAGCATAATCCGATGCCGGCCATAGTGTCGGGCGGATGGTTTTGGGATCGGATTCGTTACGTCCGGTTACGGGCGACGATCACTGCAAACAGGTCGGACATGGGTCGGTTGGGCACCACTGGTTTGAAGTACATATCATAGAGGCGCTGGGGCGTAAATTCCTCCGCCTGTTCGAAACCACAGCTCCGCACAAAGTCTTCCGCTTCCCCGGCCTCTATGCCGGACAGTACGGGTTCATCAAACCAATACTGCAAATAATTCATATGTTTTATGGCCCGTCCCCAAATGCGTCCATCGATAGCGGCCAGATAGACATAATCGAATATCAGGCTGGAACCGGGGCCGGAGTTGGCGGCCACGCAGGACAAGGTCTTGCGTACGGTAGCTTCATCCAGGTACATGGCCACTCCTTCCAATGTAAACAGGGTGCGCAGGGTGGGGTCATAACCGGCTTTGAGCAGGCCCTTGAGCAGGTCGTCCCGCATCAGATCCACCGGGACATAACGAATACCATAAGGAAGACCATTGAAAACCGCTGTTACCCGCGATTTTTTTTCAATCTGGGTGATGGGGTGATCGACCTCGAAGGTCTTTTTGCCCCGCAATTGTTTGGCAAACCGGTAAGCGCGGGAATCCAGACCAGCACCCAGGATTACGAATTGCTGGATGCCGTCAGCAATCTGCTGCTCCACGTAGTCATCGAACATCCGAGTGCGAGCGGCGATAAAACCCACTACTCCCCGCCCCTGCAACTCCAGCGACCACTCTACCAGACTATTGGGCAGGGGCTGGATCATGATCGCTGCCATGCGGGTCCACCAGGAAGCGAAATGATAGGCCAAGTAATCATTACATATCATTTCCTCCGACGGGCGAAGCGTTTCCCGATAGCGCAGGTAAGCCAAACCCTCAGCCGTCCCGCTGGGCAGATACCGCATCCTCGTTCCCCCTATCCTATCAGCGCTTGACCTCGATCCCGCCCATGATGCAAGTGCATTTCAGGTGCAGCACCCGGGCCGCTCTCTGCAGATCACCAGACTGCGTAGTGGCATTGCCTATGATGCCGCCTGATTCCTTGCCCAGCAGGTCAACTGCGCCTAGTATGGCAGTGCCCTGGCAGGTGACGGCCACGTCCTCGGGGACGATTATGCTGATACCGCCCATTATGGCGGTCAGGTTAAGAGTAACTTCCCTTTCAGTAAAATTCGCCTTGCGGATATCCAGGTCGATACCGCCCATCACCGCAGTATAATCGCCGCTGCTCAATTCCCAGGAATCCTTGGTCTTATCGACTGCGCCCATGATGGCCATGTTGGCCCCAATATTATGTTCATTTTTGAACATTATGTTAATTCCGATCAGGATGATGATTACCGGCCAGAAACCTTTCCAGAAGCTGGTCTTGTCCAAATCGAACAGGCCGGCGTTGGCTCCGAAGAACAGGACCCCCACCGCCACCAGGATCGCACCGGTCACTATGCTGGCCAGACGGACCCGATCACCGCTGTTGGCCCGCGTAATCCAATTAATCCCCGCCGCGACAAACAGCAGAGGCCACACCAGATTCAGAAGCCAGCTAAGGCTGACCGCGGTTATACCGAAATTGTTGAGCAGAGCGATGGCCCCGATCAGAATAATCAGCAAACCGACTCCATAGCGTCCATAGGATTTTTCCAACCTCGATTCCCCCTTTCATCACGCCGACACCTGACCGGTCTAGAGCGAATGCAGTACCAGGTATTGAGCAATGCCCACCAGAGCACCGATAACGGTGCCGTTGATCCTAATCCATTGCAAGTCGTTTCCGACCTTGTCCTCGAGAGACTCCACCAGTCCCTCATCATTGAGGCTCTCCAGTTTTTCGCGGACCATCCGTCCGATCACCGCATGATAGCGGTCCAACAGGTTGATGGTTTTATTCTTTAGCCAGGCATCCATTTCCGCCTTTCGTGCCTCATCCTGTTGGATTGCGGTTATCAGCTGCAGGATTATTTCGGTCAGGTAACTGACCAAGGGCATGCCCTTTTCAGTGTCGCGGAGCAGTTGGTCTTTGACGGCTGCAATCAGTTCGTTGGTGGCCTTGATGCCAGCCTCGGTACCAACAAATTTCCTGACCGATTCGCCCAGTAAGGAGGAGGCGGTCTCGGAGTCCAGCAGCTGCAGGTTCTCCATCTCCTGCTTGATCTTGATATGCAAGTGATTATCGGGGGCTTTCAACTCGATGAGAAAATGGTTGATGCGCCGGGAGATGATGGTAGACGCATCTTCATAGTTGATCATGTCGAGGGTTTCCCCCAGCCCCTTGCCCAGGCGACGCATGAAGTTGCCCTTATTGGAGTAGTCGGCCGCAGCCCTGGTCAGCAACCGTTTAATGCTGCGTTGGAATTCCTCACCCCGGGTGGAAGCTATTCCCCAATCCAGCACCAGGCGGATGACGTCTTCGCTGTACAGTTCTTTGACAACGTCTTCCACGTTTTGTACCAGGCGGGGGGAAAATTGGATGGAGTCCAAATTGTCGGCCAGCATAACATGGATGAACTCGGATATATCGGCCGGATCAAGGTTTCGGATGATATTGCTACTGATCGACTGGGCGGTTTCCTCAACACCTCGGCGGACCTCATCGGAAGCCAGAGCCGCCGCCAGGCTGTCGACGAAAGGATAGGCCTGTACTTTGGCGGCCAGGAATTCCTGGCTGAGCCAGTCGTTCTCTACAATCTTCACAATCCCTTCGATGATACGGTCGCGATTGTTGGGGATGATGGCGGTATGGGGAATGAATTTCAATCCCAGTGGGTGACGGAAGAGTGCCACCACCGCGAACCAATCGGCCAGGGCCCCAACCAAAGCCGCTTCAAAGGCGGCAAAAAACAAGCCCCCTGTAAAACTAGTCCGAAAGTTCCAGGTTACCAGCGAGCCCAGGAACACTAGTACCAGCATGGCAGTCGCTACCGCTTTCATCTTCTTCATCAGGACGTGTCCTCTCTTACAGCGGATGATGGGATTCCTGTTTCTACCTAATAGTATAATGATTAGCCCGGTAGATTGCATTATCAACTGCCGGTCAAGTTTCATATGTGCGGAAGCCAGCCCCGGCAACCCAATCCCAGTCGCACGTGCTGGCCCCATCATTCTGCCTCGCCTTTGACGGATCTACTAGTGGACGGTTACCTCCTTGGCACCAAAATTTCTCATCACCCGGGCGGCTTCATCGATCAAATTATCATCAGCTTTCAGGACCATCACCGTGCTGCCTTCTCTTACTTTGGATTCGAAGAAATGGCTCCTGTCTTCGGGGATTCCGTAATCGATCAGGGCGCCGGCAAGGCCCCCGGTGATCGCACCGGCGGCAGTCATCGCCAGGGGGCCAAGGGCGAGTATCGGTCCTATACCCGGGACTACCATAGCCCCGGCGCCCAAGGCCAGCCCGGCCAGCCCCCCCAGAGCTCCGTTGATCATGGCCGCGTTGGATAGATTCGAGCTGGAGGTGCCAATGTCGCGGTTACCAGTCTCATCGCCCTTTTCGTTGGCTAGTATCGATATCTCCTGGAATCCCTTATTTTTAAGTTCCCTTAAAGCTTGGTGAGCCTGGCCATTATCCTCGAAGTAGCCAATAACTCTTCTGGACATACCATAAATACCTCCTGTCTGGATTTGTTTAATAATATTGCCTGGTTGATGAAAAAATATGTTAATCGGGGCCCACCTGGATCATGCAGCTTGAGCCAATCTTCAAGTTGCTATACTATATTTTTAGGGAGGTATTTATTTCCTTTAAACAGGCGTTTTTAGTAAACATCCAGCATCCAGCCGGGTGGCTCTGCCCGAGGTGTTCAGGTTGGACCCAAAGGATGACCGGGGGGGTGAGGATCGGTTTCACAGCACCAACGCGATGGAATTATAAAGGAGATGATGCAAATGCGGGTAATCAAGAACCGATGGTCAATATTGCTGATTATGACGGTATTGTTGCTGGTTTGGACGGCGGCCGCGGCAGCGTTGGAAACCAGGACCGGAGACATAGTGAATGTGCCAGCCGGATATATCCGTGGTCCCCTATTTGTTTCCGGCAATAATCTATCTGTCGATGCCAATGTAGATGGGGACGTGTTTGCAGTCGGATCTTCCATAACCATTAACGGCAATGTAACTGGAGACGTTATCGCCGCCGGAAATACTATTTTGATTAACGGTACTGTCAGCGGGGATATCCGTACCGCTGGCAATAACATTGATATCAGCGGTCCGGTGGGCGGAAGCATCACTGGTGCGGCTAATTCAATAACACTGCGGGATTCCGCTCAGGTCAACCGCGATGTAATGATGTTCGGTAATTCAGTCACTGTACGCGGCCCTATCCAGGGTCAGGTTATGGGGAGCTCCAACAAGTTTTACCTGCATGGCCCGGTAGGCGGTGACGTGAAAATCTGGGATGTCCAGAACCTCATAATCGGTCCCGCCGCGGATGTCAAGGGAACAATCAACTATCGTTCCGCTAACCCGGCCCAGATCGATCCAGCCGCCCAGATTGCGGCGATAAGCCAATCAGCCCCGCCAGTCCGGCCTGAAACCAAAATGCCGGGTCAGATCCCCTATGGTGCAAATTGGACCGGTGCCATTTTCATGGTGATCTCAGGTTTCATTATCTGGGGAATCTTTTATCTGCTCTTCCCGCAATTGTTTCCCCGGTCCGGTCAAGGCGACTACGGCTCCTTCCTGGCCAAATTGGGGTGGGGATTCCTGACTTTGCTGGTGGTGCCCATGGCAGTTGTCATGGTACTTATCACCGTGGTTGGATTACCCCTGGCTTTGCTGTTGTTGTTCATTTATATTCTGGTCCTGTGTCTGGCCAAGATCCTGGTTGCCGATTACCTGGTCCGGCTACTGGCAGAACGGAATGGTTGGAACACCAAAGGTGCGGTAATTGCATCCTTCCTCGCGATACTGATAATCATGGCAGCCACAGCCCGCATACCAGTGGTCGGTTTCTTCATCAGCCTGATCATAGCCTCACTGGCTTTGGGATTGGTCGTTGCCGGCATAGCCAGACGGCGCCGGCCCCCAACCGCCTCGATCGAGTCGGTATAACCAGCTGATCTGCGAAGGGAATACTATAGGAAAAAATCAAGCCCTGTACAGCGCTAATCAACGCTTTACAGGGCTTCATCTACTGGTCTGGTCCTTGGCCTATGCCTTGCCTATTTGCGGGCGTGGGAGCCGTCGCAGAAGGGTTTGTTATCGCTTTTTCCACAGGCGCACAATACGATATGGTTGGATTCCCTTATCAGTTTGCCGTCGGAATCCATTATTTTAGCCGCCCCCTTGACCAGCAGGGGACCGTTCTTAACCATTTTTATGGAGACAAATTCTGTGGGGAC
>JAKJCH010000078.1:0-305 GCA_022706565.1 Bacillota bacterium
TTTTACCACTCGTGTTTTGCCAAAATAGACGTCGTATCCTAATACACTCTGCAACTCCAAGGCCAGATGCTCAGTTACGTGAGAAATCAGGGTCCCCTCCTGCAGTCTTTCCACAAAGCCGCCTTCATACCCCAATGAGCAATAATGGGTTCTCAGGCCGGGGAAGCAATTGAGTAATCGCTGATTGAATCCTTCTATTTGATTGGTAGGAACTTCGGCTAATCCTTCCAGATCAACAATCATCCTGACCACCGGGCGGTGACTGTAAATGTTTCGGCCGCTGTATCTACGGACGCTGATTACCT
>JAKJCH010000078.1:315-7666 GCA_022706565.1 Bacillota bacterium
TCTCTACTTAATGATATAGACTTTTCCATGAGGTCGAAGTGATATAGCGCCATCATCCTGAGGCAAAACCGATTTTGGTAAAATCTCAACTCTAATGCAAGGATATTACGTCGCGGGCTATAAGATCATAGCCATACCCCTTCGCCAGCACGTGTATGCAGGCATCGGTGATAGTGAGGATCTCGTCAGGTGCCAATTCTGACACATTGGTGGTTCGGATGGATCTGCCATCAATCACGGTTACCGCATTATCCCCCAAAACCTCGAAATATCCTTCCGGGTCGACCTTGATGGCTGTATTCTCGTCGATCCCAACGCCCAGCATGCCCGGATTCTCAGCTACGCCGCATAAAAGTCGCCCCAAACGGCCACGCTGGTCGAAGTGCTGATCGATGATGACCCCCTCCAGCAATCGCAATCCCGGCGCCATTTTCAGAGTACATTTGCGGGCTGCATCGTTGCTGTTGCCCTCCACAATCATAGTGCTGCACATTACCGAAGCCCCAGCGCTGGTCCCTATAATGGCCGCCCCATGGTTGAACGAATCATGCAGTTCCTCATAAACCCTTGTACCCCCCAGGATGCTGGTGATCCTCAGTTGATCTCCCCCGGTGAAGAAGAACCCGTCCATATCCCTCATGATACGAGTATTTTCTTCGGCATTGGCGTCATCCCGGGTTCTGATATCCAATATCTCTGTTTCTCTAATTCCCAGACGCGCAAATACCTCCCGGTAGGTGTGACCAGATTCCTCCGGGTGTTCGGTGGCCGTTGTTATGATGCCCAGTCTGGCGTCCTGGCCCCCGATCAAGCCTACTACTTCCTCCAGTATTTTGGGTTGCTGGTATTTGTCTTCGGCTCCGCCGATAATCACCAGAGTTCCTTTGCGGCTGCTCATAGTTTCACCTCTAATTCAATGTTCTATTTCTCAAATCTGCCCTTTCTGACTGCCTTCCCTTCGCTGACTACCACTTCTCCCTTGGCCAGCAGCCGATAAATACTCATATCCTCCTGCCTGCACACTAATATATCCGCATCGGCACCGGCCTGCAGGGTTCCCTTGCGTGGGTAAAGCTTGAGAATCCGGGCGGGATTTAAAGTGGCGGTCTTAATCACTGTGGTAATATCGAGATGAATATCCTGTATCGCTGTTTTCAGATCCTTCCATAGTTCATCGAGCCGGGCCGCTCCTGAATTGTTGGGAGCGCTGCCGTTACCGTCTGAGGATACCGTCACCTTATCCATGTTCAAACCTCTATCAACAAGCATATGCAGGGCTTGCGGCACAGGGTGACCTTGGGTTTCACCAGCGGTCAGATCAATCTGTCCCCCTCGCTGCAAGAGTTCGATGCCTTGCTCAAAAAGATGAGAATTGCGGTTTATATGGGTGGGAACGAATATTTCCAATGGAAAATCCGATTCGTCTATCAAACGGAACAGAGACTGGAGCCCTTCTTTACCGTCACCCACATGCAGGTGCAGTACTCCAGCCTTGCCGCCCAGCATCCCCCCGGCGTTAGCTTCCGAGGCCAGGATGCGCAGATCCTCTAGGGTAGGATGGTTGGAACGGTAATCGGCTATCGCGATTTCTCCCACCCCAACTACCTTGTCCAACAGCGCTATATCAGTCAGCACCCGACCAGTAAGGGTTTCGGTGGGGCTCCCGTAACTTCCGGTATATATAAAAGTGGTAATACCTTCCGCTTCCAGTCCCCGTGCCTTGGAAATAAGGGTGGCAATTCCCCGGGAGATGCTGTCAAATCCTAACACTCCTACTACCGTAGTCACTCCAGCTTCTACCACGGTGCTGAACATGACCTCGGGAATCCTGCTGATGGGCCCCTGCTCTCCGCCGCCGCCAGTTATATGGACATGTTGATCGACGATGCCCGGAAATACGTAACAGTCTCGGCAATCAATCACCTCCGTATCCCAGAGATGCTCCGCCGCGATTTCGTCCCTGATACCGCCTATGGTGCCATTAACCACCAATATGTCCTTGCACCCCAAAGCATCGGGGGCAAAAACCCGTCCGCCTTTTAAAATCTTAAACACATAGCTCTCCCGGACGTTAATTCTTTTCCATAGATTAATTGTGTCCCTGCCAGGCACAAAAAATTCTCCCACCCATTGCTATGAATAAATGAAAGGCCGAAGCTGAATGCTTCGGCCTTTATAATGCCTTGGTAGATGGTAGTTGGCCTCTATGGCGAAATTCTGCAATCAGTAAGTCTACCATGCGATTATAGCTGTATACTCCATCCCGTTGCCGATTCGATTTCAGATATAGGTGATTGGCGGCATTGCCGTACCTTCTTATTATAGTGTCGTGTTTCTTGATAAATTGGGAATAATGATCCAGATCATTCCTAACGCCTTCGCCGTATTTGACCTGTAGCTGCAGGAATTTTTCCATATCATATTCGCTCAGTGTGTTCATCGCAATAATCATTGCCAACAGACTCCCCGAGTACTGGAAGCTGGGATCAGGATTTAGGTTGCAGGTGAGGTAGGCGATGTAATTTGCTTCATCCTCTCGGGCAAAACCACGCTGGTGGGCCATCTCGTGTCCAACCGTACTGGGCAGTAGGGCATCCGGCACCGCCATGTTTATATTAGCCTCGCCGGTAAATGGAAAATACACCCCCGAAAAGCCCAAATATGACATAGGTTTACTTAGCAGAATTCCTTTTGGCGGCCCGAACCGGCCACCTAATTCCGGATAGACATACTTGGCCTGTTCATAGCCGTCAGCAGCGTTCTTAAGTGCCATGGTCTTTCCATCTGCCAATTGCATCACCCCGTTCT
Source organism: Bacillota bacterium (assembly GCA_022706565.1). GTDB lineage: Bacteria > Bacillota > Syntrophomonadia > Syntrophomonadales > Syntrophomonadaceae > PHAA01. Next base: position 3,124 of record JAKJCH010000078.1, read on the forward strand.
GATCCTCCTCCAGTCCCTGCCGCAGCTGGTTGGTCCGCTCGATCAAGCTTTCGCATACCTGGGCCAATTCAGGTACCGTAGTTGGTTGAACCGTAAAATCAGCTATTTGCGCAAAACTGAGCCGGTTGTAGTTGAGTCCCCAGATTAGAATAAAAGTGAAATAGACAATACTGACCAATACAAGCAGGTTAATCAGGTCTTTGACTACGAATTCCCGATGTGGTGTTTTGCCCTTTAATAAGCCTGCCAGCCTCTTGATAAATCCCCGTAAGATTATCATCACCAGTAGGATGACCAGGATTTCTGCCAGGGAAAACGGGAACACGCCGCTGGCCGAACTGAGAGCACCAATTAAAAGACGGTTAAAGGAGGTAGAATAATACCTCTCAACGATAGCCGGCATTAGCGAGCCAATATAAGCCAGTAATGCCCCCGCAGGTAATAGCAAGCACCAATATATTTGTATTCTATATTTCGATAAGATAAATCTGATTTTTATTCAACCCTTTAGAATAGATCCGTTGTTTTATTATGCCCTACGCGACAGTTCCACATCGGTTGCGGGAATAGCCACCCATGTTATCTCCATAATTAAAGAAGGAAGCAAGAGGATCATCTCCTGCTTCCTTCCAACATACTAAACGAAGGACTAAAACCTCACCTAAGTTTAATTCTCCAGAATGCGCTTGAGGAATGTACGGGTGCGCTCATTGCGGGGGTCGTTGAAGATGACCTCGGGGGTATCGTCCTCGACGATAACACCTTCATCCATGAACACCACCCGGTGGGAAACATCACGAGCAAAAGCCATTTCATGGGTCACAACCAGCATGGTCAGACCGCTCTTGGCCAGGGCCTTCATGACCTTGAGCACTTCCCCCACCAATTCTGGATCCAAAGCTGAGGTGGGTTCGTCAAAGAGAAGGGCTTCCGGTTCCATCGACAGGGCCCGAGCGATAGCCACCCTCTGCTTCTGCCCACCGGAAATCTGACTGGGTTTGGCATTGATATACTGGGACATGCCTACCAGTTCCAGATACTCCAGAGCCGTTTTGCGGGCTTCGGTCTTGTTGCGTTTCAGGACCTTAACCTGCCCCACCATACAGTTCTGCAGAACGTTGAGGTTGTTGAACAGATTAAACTGCTGAAACACCATCCCCATCTTAGCGCGGTACACGGCAGTGGTCATCTTGTGCTGCAGAATGTTCTGCCCATGGTAGAGGATTTCACCCGCGGTAGGGTACTCCAAAAGGTTGATGCACCTCAGTAATGTCGATTTCCCCGAACCGCTGGCGCCAATAATGCACACCACTTCCCCTTTGCTGACGGAAAAGTTTATATCCTTAAGGACCTCATTACGGCCAAAATTCTTTTGCAGGTGGTTTATCTCGATAATTTTATCCATCAATGTTTCCCCCTGTCCGTGATCCGGAATTCTGCCTCAGGAACAGTCTGGGAACCATGAATCGTGTACACCGAAGGCCCTTCCAGTTTGACTTCCAAGAAACGGAGGATGCGGGTTACAGTAAAGGTCATGATAAGGTAAATCGTACAGGTAACCAAAAAGACCTCAAAGTATCTGAAGTTGTTGCCGGCGGCCGACTTGGACATGAAAAAAAGCTCGGTAACGCCTATTACATTCAGCACCGAGGTGTCCTTGATATTAATAACGAATTCATTACTGGTGGCGGGCAAAATGTTGCGCACCGCCTGAGGCAGGATTATGTTCCACATGGTTTGAGAATGGGTCATGCCGATGGAGTGAGCGGCTTCAAACTGGCCTTTATCAATGGAAAGGATGCCTCCTCGGACGATCTCCGCCATGTAAGCTCCGGTATTGATGGACACGATAAGAAAACCGGCGAAGAGTGTGGACAGGTGAATTCCGTAAACCATGGCTACTCCATAGAAGACTACCATGGCTTGGACGATCATGGGCGTACCCCGGAAAATTTCTATGTAGGCCAATAGAATGATATTAATGATTTTATAAAGAAACCTAAGAATGGGGTTGGTATTAGGATCGATGGGAATTGTGCGGATAACACCGATTATAAGGCCTATACAAAAACCGATGATTGTACCGGTTAATGAGATTATAAGGGTAACCTCGGCCCCTCGAAGAAAGAGGGGCCAGTATTGCTGAGCAATATACATTACCCATTGAAAAAAACCGCTGTCTGGAGTAATTGCCATAGAATACATGCACTCCTGTTAAATGCGACGATTAGTTCGAAGCAGGTTGATTCTTGATAGCCTGGTCCATTATGGCCTTTCTCTGATCCTCGCTCAAAGTGGATAATACCTTGTTGATACCAGCAACCAACTCGGTGTTGCCCTTCTTCACTCCTACCGCAATAGCTACATCGTCATCCGAGGCCTGGAAGCCCTGGCCGGGAGCAAACTCGACCATGGCAAATTTCGGGTTGGCAGCTGTAGCGGAAACACCTTCCGGCCGTTCAGATATGTATCCATCGATAATACCGGACTCCAGTGCTACCCGCATGGCGGGGAAATCGTCCATGGCAGTCTTCTTTTCTACATTGGGGATCTGTTCTATAACAGTATAATGGAAGGTGTTCAACTGAGCTGTGATCTTAGCTCCAGCTAATTCCGCCAGGCTCTTGGCATTTTCATATTTGGATCCCTTCTGTACTACTACCACCAGATCGGAACGATAGTAATGGTCAGAGAAATCTATGGTCAGCTTTCTATCCGCGGTGGGTGACATGCCGGCAATAATAGCGTCAATACTACCGGATTGGACCGCTGGTGATAGTCCATCCCAGGCGGTTTTCACAATAACCAGATCCTTGTCCATGCCTTTGGCAATAAGTTTGGCAATTTCCACATCATAGCCACCGGCAAATTCCTGACTGCCGGAGATGGGAACCGCACCGTTGGCATCAGTGGCCTGAGTCCAGTTAAAGGGAGGATAGCCGCATTCCATGCCCACCTTTAATTGACTCTTGGCACCGCCATTTGAAGATTGGCAGCCAGCGATGGCGAATATGCCAATCAGCAAGGCTGCACAAAGTGCCAGACTAATAAACTTCCTCATACCACTTCTCCTCACGTAAAATATTTGGTGTTTTTCCGCACAATTCGACCTGAATAATTTTAACACAAAACCGCCCTAATGAGACTGCTTAATAACTTAATATTGGTTAGGAGAGATTCAGCTTGTTGAAAAAATCATGTAGCTGTATAATTATTGAGATATTGGCATAGAAAAGGGAAAGGAAGTGGGTATGAATTGAAGAGAATAACTGCAATCATTGTGTCCGCCCTTCTATTGATGGGCATGTTAGTGGTCCTTATCGGCTGCGGACAGACCACCCCTCCGCAGCAGCAACAACCGGCCTCCACCCCGAAGGTCATGAAGGTGGTAACCGAAGCCGGCTTTGCTCCCTTCGAATTCAAAGAGGGTGATGAGATCAAGGGCTTTGATATCGATGTTATCAAGGCAATCGCCGAAGCTGAGGGTTATAAGGTGGAGATTGCCCACATGGGATTCGAGTCGTTGATCCCGGCTCTGCAATCGGACAAGGCGGATGTGGCCATCGCTGGTATGTCGATCAACCCCGAAAGGCAAAAAGCCGTGGATTTCAGTACCCCTTATTTTGATGCCGGTCTCATTATCGCTGTAGCCGAAAAAACCACGGGGATTGCTACCCTGGATGATCTGCAGGGCAAAAAGATCGGATGCCAGGTGGGAACCATCGGAGCCGACGCCAGCAACAGTGTGAAGGCCAAGAATTCTAAAACAGAAGTCAGAGTTTTTGACAACATCGGCGAAGCCTTTATGGAACTGGAGAAGGGCGGCGTCGATGCAGTGGTGAATGATCATCCGGTAACAGCCTACTATATCAAAACCAGCGGCCAGGGCAAGACCAAAATGGTGGGCGATGTCTTCTCTGCCGACGATAAGTACGGAATTGCAGTCAAAAAGGGCAACGCTGAAATGCTGAAGGCCGTCAACGATGGTCTGGCCAAGATCAAAGCCGACGGCAAATATCAAGAAATTTACAAGAAATGGTTTGGGTAGGAAACGGAGTGCACAACAATAGAGGCGCGAGATAAAACTCGCGCTTTTATTATGTTTTGGCTGGTTCAAGGAGGTTTACATGATCCAAGTTACTGCACACATTGTCGGTGTTGACATCATAGAGAGAATGATGGACATACATGGTTTCGAGGTGGTGGCCAACAGTTTTTCTTCCTTTATAATCGGCGCCCTCATCACCCTGGAGCTGACCGCGCTGGCAGTTGCCTTCGGAATGATCCTGGGTCTGATTTTCGGCCTGCTGAGGCTGGCGCCTAACTTCAAAATTGGCTACTATTTTGCAGGCTTATACATCGATTTCTTTCGCGGGACTCCCCTTTTCGTGCAGATCCTGCTGCTCTATTTTGGCGTTCTGCCGATATTTGGCGAAGTCGGGGCATTCACTAGTGCGGTTATCGCCTGTACCCTGAACAGCGGAGCCTACATCGCTGAAATCGTCCGGGCCGGCATTCAAGCCATCGACAAGGGACAGATGGA
>JAKJCH010000079.1:0-3285 GCA_022706565.1 Bacillota bacterium
GGCAGAATCCAAAGATTTCACGGTGGCAGTGCCGCCGTCAAATGAGCGGACCAAGAATGGCGCGATCATGGATAGCCCTTGCCGGCGCCCCTATGGATTGGATAAAATGATTTATAACCGGTTCACGACCGGGTCAAATAAATGAATGGAGGGAACAGTATGGCCAATCCTTACCGACTGGATAGAAATGATACGGTCCTGGTCATCGTCGACCTGCAGGAGAAGCTGATGGCGGCCATGAAACACCGGGAGCAGGTTTACAGCAATACCCGGCTATTGGTGGCGGCAGCCAACCAGATGGGCATCCCGGTCATCATCACCGAGCAATACCCTCGCGGCCTGGGGCCTACTGTTGAGGAGATCAAGTCCAGCCTGGCAGAATACACGTGTATAGAGAAAATCAAGTTTTCCGCTTTCGATGACATGAAGGATGTATTAGCGGCCACTAACCGCAAAACCGTCCTCATGACCGGCAGCGAGACTCACGTATGCGTATTCCAGACCACCTGTGACCTTATAGAAGCCGGGCACATCGTGCATGTAGTTAAAGATGCGGTCTGTTCGCGTTTCAAGAACAATTTCAAAAACGGCCTCGATCTAATGAAGGGGGCGGGAGCGATTATCACCAATGCGGAGACGGTGGTATTTGATTTGATGGGGATATCCGGCACACCGGAGTTTAAGGCTATTTCCCCGTTGGTGAAATAAAGGAATTTTCCTTGACAATTACTGCTTAACCTCATAAAATATAACCTTGGGCGCATTAATGGAAACGAACCAAGGAATACTAAGAACCTGAGTTATATGCGGCACTACAGTATGTAATGCCGTTAAATTTTTGGTTTATTTAAGGAGTGGAAGATTCCCCATGTTTGAGAACTTCAGAAATATAGGTATTATTGCTCATATCGATGCCGGTAAAACCACTACCACCGAGCGCATACTCTATTACACCGGCCTGACCCACAAAGTGGGGGAGACCCACGACGGAGCCAGTGTCATGGACTACCTGGATGTGGAGAAGGAACGCGGAATTACGGTAACCTCCGCCGCTACCAAATGTGTCTGGAAAGGGGTCAGCATCAACATTATCGATACACCCGGGCACGTGGATTTCACCGCTGAGGTCGAACGCAGTCTGCGAATCCTGGATGGGGCGGTGGTTATTTTCTGCGGCAAAGGCGGGGTGGAACCCCAATCGGAGACGGTATGGCGCCAGGCTGACAAGTACCGGGTGCCGCGCATTGCCTACGTAAACAAAATGGATGCCATCGGGGCTGACTTCCACCGGGTGGTGGAACAGATAAAAAAGCGACTGGGCGGCAATCCCTTGATTTTGACCCTGCCGGTTTTCGAGGATGAGGTGTTTACCGGCGTTATTGACCTGATTAAAATGAATTACCAGACCTTTGCAGGCAGCCTGGGCAATGATGTTAAAGAAACCGCCATTCCCGAGCAATACGTTGAGGAAGCTGAGCGTTGGCGCCTGGAATTGGTGGAGAAAATGGCTGAGACTAGTGAGGAATTACTCGATCTTTATTATAATAATCAGCCCATAACCGACCAACAATTGGTGGCTGCCATCCGTGCCAATGTTATCAACGCTAGTGTGGTCCCGGTTATTTGCGGCAGTTCCTACCGTAACATCGGGGTGCAGACCCTGTTGGACACGGTGGTCAATTACCTGCCTTCGCCCCTTGATGTGGAAGCCATCAAAGCGGTTGAAATTGACACGGGCAAAAAGATGGAGATCCAGCCCCAGGATGATATCACGGCCGCCCTGATATTCAAGATAGTCAGTGACCGTCACGTGGGCAAGCTGGCTTTCACCCGGGTGTACTCGGGTTCGATCAAAACCGGGTCCTACGTATTCAACAGCACCAAGGGCAAAAAGGAGAGGGTAGGGCGGATAGTAAAAATGCACGCCAACCACCGGGAGGAGATCGAAGAGGTTAAAGCGGGCGACATAGCCGCTCTTATCGGGCTTAAGGATGTGGGCACCGGGGATACCATCTGCGATGGAGCCATGCCGGTGCTGCTGGAATCGATAGAATTCCCCGAACCAGTCATCCAGATTGCCATCGAGCCTCGCACCCAGTCCGACCAGGGCAGGATTTCCGAAGCCCTGGCCAAGATATCGGCGGAAGACCCGACCTTCCGGATGATCTACAATAAGGAGACCGGGCAAACCCTGCTGTCGGGTATGGGTGAGCTGCACCTGGAGATTATTACCGAGCGCCTGGCCAAGGAATTCCATGTAGGCATAAATGTCGGCCAGCCGGAGGTAGCTTATAAAGAGACCATCACCCGGAGCGCCGAGCACGAGACCCGCTTTGTCAAGCAGACCGGAGGCAGGGGGCAGTTTGCCCACGTGGTGCTGAGACTGGAACCGGCTGAAGATTTTGAATTCGTGAGCAAGGTAGTAGGCGGGGCGGTCCCGCGGGAATATATACCGGCGGTAGAGTCGGGGGTCAGGCAGGCTCTGGAGGAGGGCGTCCTGAAAGGATATCCAGTGGTCAACGTCAAAGCCAGCCTACTGGATGGTTCCTTCCATGAAGTGGACTCGTCCGAGATGGCTTTCCGTACGGCAGCCATGATGGCCGCCCGGGAATGCCTGAAGAAAGCCGGTCCGATGCTGATGGAACCGGTCATGCGGCTGGAAGTGACCTCGCCGGAGGAATTCACCGGCAACATCATCAACAACATCAGCAACCGCCGCGGCAAGCTGGATTCGATGGAGATGCACAACAGCACCCAAATCATCCGTGGTTATGTTCCCCTGGCCGAGATGTTTGGCTATTCCACGGTGCTGCGCTCCAGCACCCAGGGAAGGGCTGGATTCTCTATGGAATTCTCCCATTATGAGGAGAAAAACATCGCATCTTGATTGGGAGGCACGTATAAGCAGCCTGTCCTGATTTTGTAAAATTCAAAAGTCAATAAGGTCATATCCGATAAAAAAAGGCCCGCTTATCAACAGCGGGTCTTTTTGATCTGGCCTATCGATCAGTTTTTGCTTGAAACATATAGTCTAGATTAGCTAGGTTCGGCAGCGACTACTGAAATCTAACCGTGTTGGCCAGATTGGTGAGCTCCTCCACTGACACATTGCCGGAATAGGTGACCGTTATCATCTTGTCACCCAGCTTAACCCAGCGGGACAAGCTGTTTATACCTTCCGTGCTGGCCTTTTCAAGAGCCTGCATCTGTACCTCGGGTTCGATGTAGGGGTCTAACGTTATCTGTACCTTGGCCAGACCGTCCAGGCTGGCGTAATCATATACC
>JAKJCH010000079.1:3295-7571 GCA_022706565.1 Bacillota bacterium
CCGTTCGGCTGCTGGAGCTGATGTCTACCTCCACCAACTGCAGGTGGGGGGGGATATTCACCGGGGTAAGGACCGGTTCGATGTTTTCTACCACCTCTGCTGAGCCGTTTCTGGTGGCCATGGGAGACATAATTGAAGGATCGGATGTCCTCAGCATTAATACTTCCGGCTGTTCGGGTTGGTAAGCAAGGGATTTCTGAATGGGAACATCCTCTTCCGGGATGGCATCTGCAGCGGAATTCAGTTTGGTGCCAAGGACTGAAGGCAGGGATGGGGTTTCGGCAGGAGCGTCGAGCATGATGGAGGTACTGGGAGTCTCTGCTTCGTCACCAGAACGCGGCGCAGCAGCCATATCTTGAGAACCCTGCTTTTCTGCCAATAACTCCGTGGTCCTCCCATTGGCCGGGGTGGAAACCACCAAAGGGGCCATGCTGTCGTTGCCATACCCGGAATTGTCGGCCACATTCACAGCAGACGGGTTTTTCAGCAATTGGGGCACAAACAGGATTAAAACCACTACTGCCGCTGCGGCAATGCCACTGTACCGAAATTTGCGGTTGTAGAATATCCCCGGTCTCCGGCGCACCGAGCCGATCGACTCCATAACCCGGGAAGTGAAATCGGGGGATAGGGGCGGAATATCGGAAGTATCTCGCAATACCTCGTTTTCCAGCCGGGTCAGCTGGTAAAGTTGCTGACAGGTTGGGCATTCCTTAAGGTGTTTGCTGATCTTGAGGTATGTCTGGGGGGAAACGGAATCGTCGCAATAGTCTTCGATCTGGCTACTTAACTCCCGACAATCCATTTTGCTTCCCCCTTTCATCCCTGTTTTTTATTATCGCTTTCCGCATCGACTTACGAGCCCGGTGGATCTTGACTTCTACGTTTTCTTTGGTGATTCCCAGCGCCTCCGCAATCTCCTGGTTATCCATATCCAACTGGTAGCGCATCGCCAGCACTATCTGGTAGTTCTCAGGGAGTGAGGAGAAGGCCTTTTTTATCTCCGCCTTCATCTCATTGCGTTCCAGGAACAACTGGGGATCGCCATAATCATAATGGTTTCCCGGTTCCTGCAGACTGTAGGATTCATCGAAATTCAAGGTAATCACTTTGTTCTTTTTACGCAACGCGCTAATAGTAGTATTAACGGCAATTTTGTAAATCCAGGGGGCGAATCTTTTACCGCGATCATACTGATACAGCTTCTGGTAAACGGTGATGAACACATCCTGGCAGATATCCTCGGCTTCTTGGTATTGGCCGGTCATACGGTATATAATAGTAAACACCGAATTTTTGTAACGGTTTATCAGTTGCTCGAAAGCCGATGCATCACCACGTAGAGTTCTGGCGGTCAGCGTCTCGTCGGTCGGCACAATGTGATCCTCCGTTCACTCTATTCTATATACGGATGGTGTCTAAGTAACTTGCACTGGTAATTACCTAATAATGATAGCACGAATTGCTTGTTCCGTTGAAAGAAAATTCACATGGCCCACGGATGGAAAGGCTGTCCGATCCGGTCAAGTGGGGGTTGGTCATGAAGATAGTGGTGGATGCAGATGCTTGTCCGGTCCAGGATATCATAGAGGCGGTGGCCCAGCGCTGCCAACTTGAGGTGGTGCTGGTATCCAACATCCATCATCAGTTACAGAGTCGTTATGCATCGATTGTAATGGTGGATGCCGCGTCTCAAGCAGCCGATCTGGCCATAATGAACATGGTCTGCTCTGGGGATATAGTAGTGACCCAGGACTATGGACTGGCTTCCATGGTGATAGCCAAGGGCAGTCTCGCCCTGGACCCATCAGGTAGGATCTACAGCAACGATAACATCGACGAGCTGCTGATGAGTCGCTACCTCGGTCAGAAGGCACGCCAGGCGGGAAAGAGGACCAAGGGCCCGCGCAAACGTACCAAACCTGATGATGATTGTTTCACCAGAAGCTTGGAGAGGATCATCTTGGAAAATAATCTCTGGCCGCATAGCCGCGAAAAGGGTTAGAATAATATTGCTCAATAGTGGACCACGCATAGTGAAACCCGGGTTTCGGGGAACAATGGAGAATGAACCCTGAAGCCTTCGATAAACGAAAGGAGCTTGTAAAATGTCTGACAAATGCAATACCTGTCCATCCAGCGGCACCTGCGGGGTTCCACCCGAATCCTGCGGAGTGGAGATCGAACCCAGCCTGCTGGGCAAACGCAATAATATCCGCAACCTGATCGTAGTCATGAGCGGTAAAGGCGGAGTCGGCAAATCCTCGGTGACAGGATTGGTGGCTGCAGCGCTGGCCAAGCAGGGCAAGAAGGTGGGGGTACTGGATGCCGATATCACTGGTCCCAGCCAGCCACGGGCTTTCGGCTTGACCGGACCGGTGCCTATGAAGGCTTCTGATTATGGGATAATTCCGCCCAGCGGACCCCTGGGGATAAAGATCCTGTCGGTCAATTTTTTCCTGCCCAACGAAGATGACCCGGTGGTCTGGCGCGGGCCGATGCTGGCAGGAGCGGTGAATCAGTTCTGGAGAGAGGCTGACTGGGGCGAGCTCGATTACATGATCGTGGACCTGCCGCCGGGTACCGGCGACGTGCCATTGACAGTGATGCAGTCCCTGCCTGTCAAAGGCATCATTATTGTCTCTTCACCTCAGGAGCTGGTGGCCATGGTAGTGAAGAAGACCATCAAGATGGCCCGCAAGATGGATATTCCAATCCTGGGCCTGGTGGAAAACATGAGTTATGCGGTGTGTGCTCACTGCGACGAGAAACTGGAGATATTCGGCAAGAGCCAGGGGGCTCAGGTGGCGGCTGATAGCGGCATCGACTTTCTCGGCAGCCTGCCCTGGGATATGAAACTGAACCAACTGATTGACCAGGGCAAAATAACCGAATACCAATCTTCCGATGTCGACAATATAGTAGTCCAGATTATGGAAAAACTGCCCTGATGTGCGCAAGCTCTTCACCTTTAATGACAACGGAGTCATGGCTGTGTATAAATAGATTGCGTATAAACAGGCATACAGGAAATGGTTTGAACACATACAAATCTGACATTGACCTAATGAGGATTTCTTAACTATAATCTTATTAAAGAACGGAGTCATGCGTATTCTGTATTAGAATATACTTTATTATTCATTTCTCCGGTCTCTTTGACATATAACGGGGGGGGATACACATGGTTACCGGATTATTAATGGATCTGAAGAAGATTTTTGCCGATCTTGCCTCTACATTGATCCTGGGGAAAAACAAAGATGCCGCTGCTTTGGCGATGGATCTTTCGGAGAAGAGCCGGGCCCTGGCCGAGGAATTGGCCAAATAGATTGGCCCACCAAGATCGGGCGGTAATTGTATAGATCAGTGTTAATGAAGGCGCCGCTAATTTACGGCGCTTTTGCTATGTGCGGGGGTGGGAGTTTAGAAGACCGCTCGCGTGGAGATGTTAATGGTGGGGGCAAAAACAATCCCTGGATAATGACTTCATGGGTAATCATGATGGGGGATAAATGCTATCATATTAAGGAAGATACTGGTTCATCCAATCGACAACGGTAAAGAAAGCGAGGTTAAGTGATGTTAAAGACATTACTGGTGAAGGAAGAGATCAAATACGACGCTTCACAGTTGCGGCCCCATTGGATTTATCGCAACCATGGGCTTTTGGGAGACGCTATCGTAGCCTTTTTTGGACCGGTCCAGGTGGAGACGGAAAAAATGATGGATCTGAAGGATATCCGGGAAAAGGAGGCTATCTATTCACCGCGAATGCTGAGCTTTATAGCCGAGCATTTCGATACCGACCTGGAAAAGGCCATCTACCGTCAGTTCATCCTTACCATGGCGATCAAGGAGGAGCTGGAGGGTAGGGAAATCCAGCTGCAGCGTATCGGCGATGACCTGTATCAGGACCGGGCCAAGCTGTCGGTGTCGATAGCTACCAGTACAGTGGTTTCAACACTGATTCATACCGGTATCAATGTCGAAACCCATGGCACTCCGGTCAAGACCATTGGATTGAACGAACTGGGTGTGACCGACCTGTCTGCTTTCGCCCAGAATGTGATGCTGCGCTATAAGATGGAGTTGGAGCGCATCTACGAAGCTCGCTGCAAGTCACGGGCGGTCGTGTTCGATTTATAGATCCAAACCAGAGCCAACGGTGCGCGAGGGCGATCGGCCGGCATATCTTGTCAAAGGCGGGAGCTTAATTTAGAATATATAGATGTGGAAAGGAGAGGCGCCTTGGCCGATAAAGACGAAGGAAAGC
>JAKJCH010000007.1:0-7645 GCA_022706565.1 Bacillota bacterium
GAACGGTACGTACGGTGCTGTGGGAGGTCGGTAGGTGAACTAATCACCTACCTCCTACCCGATTCTATTTGCTGATAAACCGCGTTATTTTGCGTAGCCGAGCGAGGATTAATACTCTGCGAAATTGGCACCCGGAGCTCCGCAGACAGGGCAGCGGTCCGGGGCTTCATTTTCCTCTACATATCCGCAGACTGGGCACAGATAAAATTTATCGACATCCATATCCTGGTTGTTGAGAACCGCGGCCAGGGCTTTTTCATACAACTTGTGATGAATCTTTTCTACCTCATTGGCGAAATGGAAGGAAGTCTTGGCCTGGGTGTTGCCTTCCTTCTCGGCCTCCTCCAAAAATGCAGGATACATCTCGGTAAACTCATGGTGTTCGCCTTCCACCGCAGCCTTGAGGTTTTCTGCGGTACTGTTGATCTGCTTCATGACTGCCAGGTGCTTTAAAGCGTGCAGGGTTTCGGCCTCCGCAACCACATTGAACAACCGGCTTACCTTTTCGAAACCATCCTTTTTGGCCTTCTGTGAAAACGCGAGGTATTTGCGATTGGCCTGAGACTCACCTGCAAATGCGGCTGCTAAATTGTCCATAGTCGACATAATCAATACTCCTCCTTTTTGTTAAATTAGTGATATGTACCTTGCCCCGGTGACCACTTCATTGCATCATTTGGGCAAAGGTGCGGCGGCTTAATTCCAACACCAACTGGTCCTGAATATCGGATAATGTACGGTGAATCGGACAGGCTGGGGCGGATTGTTTGCTGCAATGGGCTTCGTCTTCCAGACAACGATTAAGGTATATGGGGCCTTCGATAGCCTCGATAACATCCAGCAGACTGATATCCTGTGGCTGCCGGGCCAAGGCATAACCGCCCCGTACCCCACGATGGGACTTAACAATGCCCGCTTTGGTCAAACAGGGCATAATCTTCAGCAGGAAACGGATAGGAATTGCCTCATGCTCTGAAATCGTCTGGGCATCTACCCATTCCTGGCTATCCTTATGAGCTAGGTACAATACCGCCCTGAATCCGTAATCGGTAGCCTGATTGATATTCATAAACCACCTCGTCAAAACTATACCGGTTGAGTATATTTTAGAAAAGTAATAGTCGTTTGTCAATCGGCAACCTGGGACGGATAAAAATGGCAGAGGATGAAACAAGCCACAAGCTTTTCCGAGAGACAAAAGGAATATGTATTTGGATCAAGTGGCTATCACGTATGTCCATCAGGTCCGGTCGGTTCAAAGGCAGTCAAATCGACAGGCGTGATTGATAAGGTGATAAAAAAGTTGGATAAGGACCAGAAAATTTTGCTCCAATAGTCATCCGATTTATGGTTGCAAGAATATACATTGGAATGTATAATTACAAACGTGCTACTTATGAAGGGGGATGCATCATGTTTTCAGTTGGAATCATTGGCGATGGTTATACGGCCGCTGAATTATTGCGGTTAATTGCCGGACACGATCAGCTGCGGGCGGTGGCGGTTACATCCACCGAAAATATCGGCAGCAGAGTAAGTTCAATGTACCCCCATTTGAGGTCGTTTACCGAGCTGACCTGTACAGCTACTGATCTGGAAGCGCTGAAGCAGCAATGCGAGGCAGTTTTCCTGGCTTTGCCGCATGGTCTGTCGGTACCGATGGTCAAGGAATTGTCTGCAGCAGGACTCAAATGCGTCGACCTGGGAGCTGATTTCCGCCTCAAAGATGTTGCTGTCTATGAAAAATATTATGAAACCGTGCATACTGCTCCGGAAATGTTGTCGGATGCGGTCTATGGCATACCTGAATTATACCGGGAGCAGATTAAGAAGGCCTCCATAATCGCCAATCCCGGATGTTTTCCGACTTCAGCCATTTTGCCGCTGGCTCCCTTGCTACAGGCCGGGGTAATAGAGAATTATGGCATTGTGGTGGATTCCAAAAGCGGAGTTTCCGGAGCGGGCAAGACGCTCAAAGCGGCATCTCACTTCTGTGAAGTTAATGAGGGGTTCAAGGCTTATGGAGTGGGGACTCACCGGCATGGTCCGGAGATTGCCCAGGAACTGAGTTTCGCAGCCAGGACCCCGGTGGCGATGGTTTTCACTCCCCACCTGGTCCCGATGAACCGGGGTATTTTAAGCACCTGCTATGCGCAGTTGAAAAAAGGGGTTCGCGCAGGACAGGTGAGGGAGGCGCTGGAAGACAAATACCGGGATGAGTTCTTCGTGGATATACTTCCACCAGGGGTATTTCCCAGTACCAAGTGGGTGTACGGCAGTAATATGGTTCAGATAGGGATTTATGCCGATGATGACAGTGGTCAGGTGATACTGGTTTCAGCCCTCGACAATCTTTGTAAAGGGGCATCCGGTCAGGCTATCCAAAATATGAACCTTATGCTGGGGATCGAGGAGACCAAAGGACTAAAGCTGGCCGGAGTTCACCCCTAGACCTCCAGCCCCCGCCAGTATTGACAACGGCAGAAAGGATTAATGATATGAAGATCATAGATGGTTCGGTTACGGCGCCTCAAGGTTTTCTGGCTCAGGGCGTCGAGGCCGTAATTAAGAAAGCTGACAAGAAGGATGTCGCCATCATATATTCCACCCACCCAGCCTCGGCCGCGGGATTGTTCACTACCAATATCGTGCGGGCCGCCTGTGTGGATATCAACCGGGCTCACCTGGAGCGCGGTTCTGCCCAAGCCATTGTAGCCAACAGCGGCAATGCCAATGCCTGCACCGGCCAGCGCGGGTGGAATGACACCATCGAGATGGCACGGTTGACCGGGCAGTTGCTGGGGATAGACCCCCACGAAGTTTTGGTCGCTTCCACCGGGGTTATCGGGGTGGCCATGCCCATGGATCGCATCGAACAAGGTATACGGTCTGCAGCTGCCAGTCTTTCCCGCGAAGGAGCCAATAATGCCGCCCAGGCGATAATGACCACCGACCTGGTCAGCAAGGAGATAGCGGTGGAGATTGAGATAGACGGCCACCCGGTGCGTATCGGCGCTATAGCCAAGGGTTCCGGGATGATCCATCCCAACATGGCCACCATGTTGAGCTTTATTACTACCGATGCGGCGGTCGGCAGCCGCTGCCTGCACCAAATGCTGGCAGCATCTACCCGACAATCTTTCAATATGATAAGTGTGGATCGTGATACCTCTACCAATGATATGGTTTTGATCCTGGCCAACGGATTGGCCGGCAATGAATGTATAGACAACCCCAGTAGTGCAGCGGGGAAGGTATTTCAACAAGCGTTGGATTTTGTGTGCATAAGCCTGGCCAAGATGATTGCCCGGGATGGAGAAGGAGCCACCCGCCTTATAGAGGTACAGGTGATCAATGCCGATAGTCAGGCAACAGCCCGCACTGTAGCCCGATCCATAACCGCGTCCAATCTAACCAAGGCAGCCGTTTTTGGTGAAGATGCCAACTGGGGGCGTATTTTGGCTGCCGCCGGTTACTCCGGAGCCCAGTTCGATCCCAGCCAAGTTGATATTTTCCTGGGCGGTCTGCAGATGGCCGCCAACGGGATGGGCCTGGACTTTGACGAGGATCGGGCCCGTCAGGAACTACATCAGGATCCGGTAATCATAAGAGTGGATATGAAAGCCGGCCAGGAACGGGCCACAGCCTGGGGTTGTGATTTGACCTACGACTATGTGCGAATCAACGCTGCCTACCGAACCTAAGCACCGCACCTGATTGAGTAAACCCGATAAATATATCCGTTATGTATTATGGATATTTGAGTGGTGGGAGGGAGTCAATAATGAAATCAGCTTTGGAAAAGGCGGAAATATTAGTCGAGGCCCTGCCTTATATCAAACAATTCTATGGCCGCCGGGTGGTTATCAAATACGGTGGGGCAGCGATGACTGATGATTGCCTGAAGCAGAAGGTAATGCAGGATATTGTGCTCATGAAATACGTGGGGATGGACCCCATTGTGGTGCATGGGGGAGGACCCGAGATAAATGCCATGCTTGAACGACTGGATATAAAAAGCAGCTTTGTCAATGGGTTGCGGGTTACTGATGCCGATACCATGGAAGTGGTGGAAATGGTTTTGGGCGGCAAGGTAAACAAGCAAATTGTCAGCGGGATAAACGCCAGCGGAGGCAAGGCTATCGGCATGTCCGGCAAAGACGGGGGATTAATCGAAGCTGATTTTGCTGATGCCAGCGGAACTATGGGCTTTGTTGGCGAAGTCAAAAATGTTTATCCCGAGATCCTGGAAACGGTGATCAATAATGGTTATATTCCCGTAATAGCCCCCATCGGGGTAGATTCGGAGCAGCGGAGCTACAACATCAATGCCGATCTGGTTGCAGCGGCTATAGCAGTAGCCATGAAGGCGGACAAACTGGTATTGTTGACCGATGTCCCCGGCCTGTTGATGGATGCCAAGAATCCGGACAGCCTGATTTCAGTGCTCAAGGTAGGCGAGGTCCCCAGCTATATAAACCGCGGCATCATAGCGGGAGGAATGATACCCAAGGTGCAGTGCTGCGTAGAAGCCGTACAGGGCGGGGTAGGGCGCACGCACATCATCGACGGCCGGGTTCCTCATTCCATCTTGTTGGAGATATTCACTAAAAAAGGCGTCGGTACCATGGTAACATGGTGATGTCGGAGACTCGCTCTGGAAAGGAGGACAGGATAATGTCCAATCAGTCGATTGTAAATCAGGGTCAGCAATATGTAATGAATACCTACAGCCGTTTTCCGATAGCTCTGGTGAGAGGCAGCGGGTCTTATGTGTGGGACGCGGACGGCAAGCAGTACCTGGATTTTCTGGGCGGTATAGCGGTGTGCATACTGGGCCACTGCGATCCCGGTATGCAGACCGCTCTCAATGAACAGGCGTCTCGGCTTTGGCATGTTTCCAACCTGTATTGGATTCAGCCCCAGGTGGAATTGGCCGAGAAACTAACCAGATTATCAGGTTTGGACAGGGCTTTCTTCTGCAACAGCGGAGCTGAGGCCAATGAAGCCGCATTGAAACTGGCCCGTAAATACCATTATCGCCGAGGGCAATCGCAGCGGCATCAGTTTATAGTATTCAATCATTCATTTCATGGTCGGACCCTGGCTACGGTGACCGCCACCGGGCAGAAGAAATACCAGGAGGGTTTTGCCCCTCTGCCGGCCGGATTTGTATATGCAGACTTTAACGATCTGGAGTCGGTGCGCCGTTTGATTAATGATGAAACTGCGGCTATACTGCTTGAGCCGGTACAAGGCGAAGGTGGCATCAACCCCGGCCAACCAGAATTCCTGACTGCGATCCGCAGCGTGTGCGATCAGGAAGACATACTGCTCATCTTCGATGAGGTACAGTGCGGCATGGGGCGCACCGGCGCCTTCTTGGCCTGCCAGTCTTATGGAGTCACCCCTGATATAGTGACCATTGCCAAAGGTTTGGGGGGCGGATTCCCGATGGGGGCTATGCTGGCCAGTGACAGGGCGGCTTCCGGATTCGCACCCGGCGACCATGCCTCCACCTTCGGCGGGAATCCGCTGGCCACCGCGGTGGCCAACTATGTGGTGGACGTTGTCAGTTCGCCATCTTTTTTGGAGAATGTCGAATCGATGGGGGCATATCTGCGTCAGGGACTTAACAAAATCGAGGATAAACGTATAATGGAAGTCAGGGGCAAAGGCCTTATGCTGGGGGTAGAATTTGACCGGGAGATCCGGGATTTGGTGGAGATATGCATGAAGCTGGGCTTGCTGCTGATTGGGGCTGGACCCCAAGTGCTGCGTTTTGTACCTCCACTAAACATAACCGCGGCCGAGATCGACCAGGCGTTGGCGATACTACAGGCGGCCCTGAAGGAATGGCAATAACTTGTGGGAAGGATGAGCATGGCGATGCAGGTCAGTGACAGACTTAGAGGTCGGGATTTTATCAGTATCCACGATTACAGCGCGGAAGAGGTAGCATACCTACTGGAAGTAGGCTTGGAATTGAAAAGATTGCAGAAACAGGGTGTCCCGCACCCTCTGCTGGCTGGCAAAACCCTGGGGATGATCTTCCAAAAGTCATCCACCCGCACCCGGGTAGCATTTGAGGTGGGAATGTACCAGTTGGGTGGGCATGCATTGTTTTTAAGTCCCAAGGATATCCAATTGGGGCGGGGAGAGACGATAAAAGACACCGCCTTGGTGTTGTCGAGGATGCTGGACGGCATCATGATTCGAACCTTCGCTCATGATGAGGTATTGGAACTGGCCCACTGGGCTTCAATTCCGGTCATAAATGGTCTGACCGACCTGCTCCACCCCACCCAGGTCATTGGCGATCTGATGACAGCTCAGGAGCACAAGGGGCGCTTGCAGGGATTGAAATTGGTTTTTATCGGCGATGGCAACAACGTAGCTCATGAACTACTTTATGGATGCGCCAAGGTGGGTATGAACATGACTATAGCCTGTCCTCCCGGATTTGAACCCGACGCCCAGGTGTTGGCGATGGCTCGCCAGGACGCTCAATTAAGCGGGGCCCGCTTGGAAGTGGTGGAGAACCCCTGGGAAGCCATAAAGGGCGCCGATATCGTTTATACGGATGTCTGGGCCAGCATGGGTCAGGAAAGCGAGGCTGAGGAAAAGGAGAAGCAATTCCTGACCTACCAAGTCAATCAGGCCTTGCTGGCAGCGGCCAATCCCGACGCCATAGTGATGCACTGTCTGCCGGCCAAACGCGGCAAGGAAATTACCGATGAGGTGATGGACGGTCCACAATCGGTTGTATTCGACGAATCCGAAAACCGCCTCCACGCCCATAAAGCCATAATGGCTGTAACCATGTGAGGGTCCAGTTGCCATGGGCGAGTTAAACATAGAATTGGTCAGTGAAGCTGACATACCGATGATGATGGCATTTTGGAGCGACACTCCAGGTTTGGGAGTTGGTAATGAAGAGGAATCTCTGCGGGACTTTATCCGGCGCAATCCCACCACATGCCTGCTGGCAAAATCGGGGGATTCCATAGTAAGCACGGTTCTAGGGGGATTTGACGGCAGGAGGGGCTATATCTATCATTTGGCCGTACACCCCAACTATCAGCGCCAAGGCTGGGGAACAAAAATGCTGCAGGAGGTCATTCTTAGACTGGAGGAGTTGAAGGCAGAGAAGATTCATTTATTTGTTTTCAAGGACAATCAAAGCGCCCAGGCGTTTTATGAAAGACAGGCATGGGTCAAGAGACACGACATCCACGTTTACTCATTAAACACCAGACAATAAGATAGTAAAGGAGCATGCAAGTTGAAAAAGGATCGTGTAATCATCATGGGGGCCGCTGGGCGGGATTTCCACAACTTCAACACCTATTTCCGCAACAATAGCGATTATGAGGTGGTAGCCTTTACAGCTACCCAAATACCGGATATCGAAGGGAGAGTGTATCCTGCCAGTATCGCCGGTGAGTTGTATCCAGAAGGGATACCCATTTATCCGGAAGCAGAACTGGATTCCCTGATAGAGAAATACGGGGCTGATCAGGTAGTGTTTGCCTACAGCGATGTGTCCCATCAATACGTAATGCAAAAGGCCTCCCAGGTGTTAGCTTGCGGCGCAGATTTTCGTCTTATGGGACCAAATAAAACCATGGTCAAATCCAACGCC
>JAKJCH010000007.1:7655-10428 GCA_022706565.1 Bacillota bacterium
GGTGATTGCGGTAACTGCGGTAAGAACGGGCAGCGGTAAAAGTCAGACCACCCGCTATGTGGCGAAGGCCCTCGTTGAAATGGGCAAGAAGGTGGCTATAATCCGGCATCCTATGCCTTACGGCAACCTGGAAGAGCAGGTAGCCATGAGATTTGGCAGTTATGAGGATTTGGACAAGTATAATTGTACGATCGAAGAAAGAGAGGAATTTGAGCCGCATATCGATAACGGCATGGTGGTATATGCCGGAATTGACTACCAGGCTATTCTGGAAAAGGCTGAACAGGAAGCAGATGTGATAATTTGGGATGGCGGTAACAACGATTTGCCCTTTTATAACTCCGATTTGCACATAGTGGTGGTCGATCCGCATCGAGCCGGCCACGAAACTACGTATCATCCCGGAGAAACAAATCTCAGAATGGCTGACGTAGCCATAATCAACAAGATTGATTCCGCCGATCCCTTGGAAGTAGAAAAAGTCAAAAATACTGTCGCCGCCATAAATCCCAAAGCCAAGATAATAATGGCCAATTCCCCCATTACTGTTGACGATCCGGAAGCAATAGCCGGCAAGAAAGTCCTCGTAGTAGAGGATGGTCCCACCCTTACTCATGGAGAAATGGCTTACGGGGCGGGCGTGATTGCCGCCGAAAAACTGGGAGCGACCGAGCTGATCGACCCGCGCCCTTACGCGGTTGGAACCATCAAAGGCACTTTTGCCAAGTATAATCATATATCCAGGCTTCTACCCGCCATGGGTTATGGAAAAGTCCAGATCGAGGAACTGGAAAAGACAATCAATGATTCGCCCGCGGAATTGGTGGTAATAGGAACTCCCATTGATTTAAGGAGAATCATGAAGTTGGACAAGCCAGCCGTCCGGGTCAGATATGATTTGGAAGAAGTGGGCAAAAAGGAATTAGCAGAAATCCTGGCTGGAGTTGTGGCCGAAAATTAGACCCGATTGGGGAGGAAGAGAATGGCAAAGGTAGTCTTGGCTTACTCTGGAGGTCTCGATACATCTATTATCATACCCTGGCTCAAGGAGAACTATGGATATGAAGTCATTGCATTTTGCGCCAATGTAGGCCAAGGTGAAGATCTGGAACCGATCCGGGAAAAGGCCTTACGTTCTGGGGCATCCAAGGTTTATGTTGAAGACTTGGTGGAGGAGTTTGTAACTGATTACGTATTCCCGGTGTTGAAAGCAGGAGCGGTATATGAGAAGAAATACCTGCTGGGGACATCCATTGCCCGACCGCTGATAGCCAAGAGGATGGTGGAGATCGCTGAGCAGGAAGGAGCGACAGCCATCTGTCATGGAGCGACCGGCAAAGGCAACGACCAGGTAAGGTTTGAACTGACGGTAAAGGCTTTTAATCCGAGCCTGAAGGTGATCGCACCCTGGCGCGAGTGGACCATAAGTTCCCGTGAAGAGGCCATCGACTATGCCATGGCTCATGGCATAGAGGTACCGGTTACAAAGGAGAAGATATACAGCTGCGACCAAAACCTGTGGCATATTTCTCATGAAGGGGGCGACCTTGAAGATCCCTGGAATGAACCTCAGGACCACTTGTATACCCTGACTGTACCGCCAGAGGAGGCGCCCGACCAACCTGTCTATATAGTGATCGGATTTCATTCCGGCATACCCACATCCTTAAACGGCCAGGAGATGGGACCGGTGCAATTGCTGACCGAACTCAATCGCTTGGGGGGAGCCAACGGAGTGGGTATAGTCTCAATGGTGGAAAACCGCCTGGTGGGTATGAAATCGCGGGGAGTCTATGAAACCCCGGGAGGCACTATTCTATTTGTAGCCCACGATGAACTGGAACGCTTGACCCTGGACCGACGTACCTTGCAGATGAAGGAGCAATTGGCCTCCAAATACGCCGAATTGGTGTATGACGGGAACTGGTTCTCCACATTGAAACAGGCGCTGGATGCTTTTGTCGATGTAACCCAACAGACGGTATCCGGCGAGGTGAAGGTAAAGCTCTACAAGGGCAGTTGCGCTGCCGTCGCCGCCCGCTCCCCCTATTCACTGTACGATGAAGAACTGGCCACCTTTGGTGCTGACGAGATATTCAGTCATAAGGACGCGGAAGGCTTCATCAACCTGTTCGGACTGCCACTGAAAGTGCGAGCCCTGATGGATAAAAAGCGGGCCGGCGAAAAATAATATTATAATAAGTCGAATTTTATAAGCCTGTTGGAATTGGTGCGTTACATCGCCCCGGTTCCGGCAGGCTTGTATTTTGTTCTTACAGCTTGGCTGGATTATGTTGCTAAACCTGGAGTTTCTTAAAAAGGGACTTGCATTATAAATATTAAAATATATACTATATATAGCGTACTTATGGATAAATAAACCACATATATAGCGTTAGTGAATGGAGAGGATTATATGGATATTACCAAGATCAGGAAAAGGGATGGCCGCGTGGTGCCCTTCGAAAAGGAAAAACTCACCAACGCCATCTTCAAGGCTGCCCGGGCAGTGGGAGGCAAGGACTACCAGACCGCTGAGAGTCTGGCGGAAAAAGTCATGGACATTGCGCAATATGTCGACGATGACGAAATAGCCACCGTAGAAGGCATCCAGGATCTGGTCGAAAAGGTGCTGGTCAAGAACGGCCACTACAAGACGGCCAAGGCTTACATACTCTACCGCAAACAGCATGAGATTCTACGCAACGCCGACCAGCTGCTAGCCAACAACAACCAGATCATAGCTAATTACCTGGGCCGCAACGACTGGCGG
>JAKJCH010000007.1:10438-23633 GCA_022706565.1 Bacillota bacterium
ACTCCAACATGACTTATTCCCTGCAGGGGATGAACTTTCATCTTTCCTCGGTCATAGTATCCCAGTACTGGCTGGATCAGATCTACACTCCCCAGATGAAGGAAGCCCAGCAAAGCGGGGATATACATATTCATGACCTGGGCATTCTAGGCGTATATTGTGTAGGCTGGGATATCCATGATCTGCTCCTGGAGGGATTCAAAGGAGTACGGGGCAAGGTGGCCAGCGGGCCAGCCAAACATTTCCGCTCTATCCTGGGCCAGATAGTCAACTTCTTCTTCACCCTGCAGGGGGAGGCGGCGGGCGCCCAGGCTTTTTCCAATTTCGACACCCTTTTGGCTCCGTTCATCCGGTATGATGGGCTTGACTACAAATCGGTCAAACAGTGTCTGCAGGAATTTGTCTTCAACATGAACGTCCCTACCCGGGTGGGGTTTCAGACTCCTTTTACCAATGTAACCATGGATCTCAAGGTGCCTGATTTCATGAAGGACGAGCCGGTTATCATCGGCGGGAAGTTCATGGATGCCACCTATGGAGAATTCCAGGCGGAGATGGACATCTTCAATCAAGCCTTCGCAGAAGTGATGATGGATGGCGATGTGGAGGAGCGGGTATTTACCTTCCCCATCCCTACCTATAATATTACCGAAGACTTCGACTGGGGCAATCCTGCCTATAACAAAATCTGGGAGATGACTGCCAAGTACGGCATACCTAACTTCTCCAACTTCGTCAACTCGGATATGAGCCCGGAAGATGCCCGCAGTATGTGTTGCCGTCTGCGTCTTGACAATCGTGAACTGCGAAAAAGAGGAGGGGGCCTGTTCGGCGCCAACCCCCTGACCGGTTCCATTGGAGTGGTAACCATCAACATGGGCCGCCTGGGTTATTTGTCCGGCAGCAAATTCGAGTTCTTCAATCGCCTGGAGGAAATCATGGACCTGGCCCGCGACAGCCTGGAGATCAAGCGCAAGGTATTGGAGAGCCTGACCGAATACGGCCTATATCCCTACTCCCAGTTCTACCTGCGGGGGGTCAAGGAGAGCACCGGTCAATATTGGAAAAACCACTTCTCCACCATCGGTCTGGTAGGGATGAACGAATGCTGCCTGAATTTCCTGGGAGAGAATATCGCCAGTGACTCTGGACGCCAATTCACCATAGAAGTGATGAATTATATGCGCGACCGCCTGAGCAACTATCAGGAAGAGACCGGCAACATATTCAACCTGGAGGCAACCCCGGCTGAGGGTGTATCCTATGGTATTGCCCGCAAGGATAAGGAACGCTATCCAGACATTATAGTAGCCAATGAAGAAGATGTGGCTAAAGGGGCCCAGCCTTACTATACCAATTCCACCCAGCTGCCGGTCAAATACACCGATGACCTGTTCACGGCCTTGAGCATCCAGGATGAACTGCAGACCCTCTACACCGGAGGGACAACCTTCCACATCTTCCTGGGTGAAGCGGTTTCGTCAGTGGAGGCGGTCAAAAAGCTAATCCAGAAGGTGTGCGGCCAATTCCGGCTGCCGTACTTCACCATTACCCCTACTTTCAGCATCTGCCCTCAGCATGGATATATCCGGGGTGAGAACTACCTGTGCCCGGTATGCGAAGCCGAGGGCAAACAGACTTCCTGTGAGGTATATTCCCGGGTGGTTGGATACCTGCGCCCGGTGGACCAGTGGAATGCCGGCAAACAGGAGGAGTTCCGGGAGAGGAAGACCTTCGACACTGCCGTCATGTAGGACGAGGCCTCACCTAAATAGGATGGTTCAGGTTAATAAAGACGGCTGAGGATATTTTGCCTGCAACCATTAAAGTTTTGGGGAACACCGTCGCATCCGACTCACAATACTTATAGAAATTTAAAAGGAGCCATCACTTAAATGGTGATGGCTCCCGTTTTCGGCAGGGTTGCTGATTCCATCAGATTATAGCAAACAGTAGTATAGTTTAACCGGGACCAACCGGATACCGGCCCAAAATGCTGGATGATTGGGAGAGAAATTGATGCAATATGCGGGTATGATCAAACAGAGCCTGGTAGACTATCCCGGGGAGATCGTAACAGTCTTATTCTCACGGGGATGCAATCTACGCTGCCCCTTCTGTCACAATCCGGATTTGCTCATTAAACCTCGGATGACAGATCCTCCCGTGGATATCGTGGAGGTGCTGGAATTCATGTCCAAGCGCAAAGGTTTCCTGGATGGGGTGGTTTTCAGCGGCGGCGAGCCAACCCTGAGCCAGGAGTTGATTGCAGATATCCGCAGCGTCAAAGAGTTGGGCCTGCTGGTCAAGCTGGACACCAATGGCACCAATACCCCTATGCTGGAACTGCTGTTGCGGGAGGGCTTGCTTGACTATGTGGCTATGGATATAAAATCACCGGTAGAATACAAAAAGTACCGGGAAGCTTGTGAAAAGCTAAGCCCGGAAAACTTTTTCAATATCCGCAGTTCTATCCTGCTATTGCAGGCTGCTGGGATCGATGTGGAGTTCCGTACCACGGTGGTACCGTCCTTGCATTCTCCGGAGGATATCGTGGCCATTGCCAAGTTCATTGAAGGTGCGCGGCTTTACACCCTGCAGCAGTTCAATCCCCGCGTTACGCTGGAACCAGGTTATGGGCAGGTGGTGCCTTATACTAAGAAAGAAATGCAGCAGATAGCAGACTTGTGCGCCCCCCATGTAAAAGAAGTAAGAGTAGTCAATTTGTAATTGCATCGACCCGAGCTCACCGTCCATGCGGGAGTATCATAATTAAGACCGGCTGACCAGAGCCGTTTTTTCTATGGGAATATACTTAAGTAAAGGAAGGTTGGCTGTTTGTTCGATTCACAACGGCAAACAGTGGCCGGTGTCCGCCAGGCAGTCAATATACACGGACAGCACTGGGCTGATGGCTGGCCATGGGCAGAAGCGCCGCATAGTGCATTCAGTGGTAAAAAGCTCTATAATGAACTCAAATCCAATTTTTGCAGCAGAGGTGTTTGAATGAAGTTATGGGGTGGGCGGTTTGCCAAGCAGACAGACAAGCTAACCGAGGATTTCAATGCGTCGATTGGCTTCGACAGTCGTATGTATCAACAGGACATCCAAGGGAGCATAGCCCATGCGGCTATGCTGGCCCGGCAGGGGATTATAAGCGAGCAAGAAAGCCACCAGATCATAACTGGTCTGGAGGAGATCGGCCAGGAGTTGGAAGATGGGCAACTCCAATTCAGCGTGGCCGCCGAAGATGTGCATATGAACATAGAGACCTTTTTAACCGCCAAGATCGGGGAATTGGGAAAGAAACTCCACACCGCCCGCAGCCGCAACGATCAAGTATCTCTGGACGTACGCCTCTATCTGCGGGATGAGATGGCTGAGTTGCGCAAGCTGCTTCTGGTCTTGGAAGATGCTTTGCTCAAGCTGGCCAGTCAGCACCTGGATACCATCATGCCGGGCTATACCCATTTGCAGAAGGCCCAGCCCATAACCCTGGCTCATCACCTGATGGCTTATTTCGAGATGCTGCGCCGCGACTTGGGCCGACTGGATGACTGCCGCCAACGCCTCCTCTCCATGCCCTTGGGCTCTGGTGCGCTGGCCGCCACCGGGTTTCCGCTTGACCGGGAGTTCGTGCGGCAACAACTGGGATTTATCGAGATCACCCGCAATAGCCTGGATGGGGTAAGCGACCGCGATTTTGCCATTGAGTTCTGTAGCTGGGCCAGCATTCTGATGATGCACCTGTCTCGCTTCTCCGAGGAGATTATTCTGTGGGCCAGTGAAGAGTTTTCTTTTGTTACCCTTGATGACGGTTTTTCCACCGGCTCGAGCATCATGCCTCAGAAGAAAAATCCGGACGTTGCCGAACTTGTGCGAGGCAAGACGGGGCGAGTATATGGGGACCTGATTACCCTGCTGACCATGATGAAGTCACTCCCCCTGGCCTACAACAAGGATATGCAGGAGGATAAGGAAGCTCTCTTCGACGCTATCGATACCGTCAAGAAGTGTCTGTTGGTCTTCCCCCCCATGCTTCTGACCAGCCGGTTTAACCAAGAAGCCATGGCCCGGGCGGCCCGGGGCGGATTTACCAACGCCACCGACATGGCTGATTATCTGGTCAACCGGGGGTTACCCTTCCGGGATGCCCATGAGGCGGTAGGCAAAACAGTTCGGTATTGTATCGACAACCGCCTAACTCTGGATGAGCTTGACCTGGCCACTTATCGCCAGTTTTCCCCCTTGATTGAGGATGATATCTACGAGTTTATTGATGTCAAAGCGTGCGTGGCTCGTCGCCGTATACCCGGGGGACCTGCCCCGGAGGCAGTCCAGGCGGCCATTGAAGAGGCCCGCCAGTGGCTTGCGGGGGTGCAAAATGAAGGATAGATTTTTATTGGCGGACGGCTCGCCGGATATGCCAGCCCTCAAGGAATGGGCCGAGGAATACTACCAGACTCTGATGGGGATGGTCAATGGGTTCTATGCCCAAGCGGACATTCAGGACGTGATAGAGAGCCTGCGAAATATCCCCTTCCAACAGTTGGTGTCTCAGGAATTGACCGATGCCGGAGAAACCATAGTAGGAATAGCTATTACCTTCGTTAAGGAGATAGCGGAGCGGGAGATAGATTATATCCGGGCTTATCTGAAATACATGTGACCGACATGACATAGAAGGCATGGCAAGCAACAGGACGAGGCTGCTCCGGCCAGGTACCCCACGGATTAATAATAGATCTTCCTGCCAATACTAAAGGCATGTTTGAACGAGATCGAGGAGGATGATTATGAAGAAGATAAGCGTAATCCTGCTGTTGATATTGGCCCTGGGTTTGCTGGGCGGATGCCAGGCCGCCAACAATCAGACCAACAACCCACCCGCCAATAACATTCCAGGCAACAACGTTCCGGGCAATAACCAAAGTACTACCCCGCCGGAGGAGATGCCCAAAGACTACTATCCCTTGACCGTGGGCAGTTACTGGGAATATGAAGGGGCCGGCAATGAGTATGCTTCCTTTACCCGCAAGGTACTATTCGCTAAGGATAACCTGGCTCAGACCAGCGAGGACAATGGCGGAACCGTGGCCACCAGGATAATCGAGACAACCGATTCATATGTAAAGGTTGTGTATATGCAGGGCGAGGATTACCAGCCCCAGAACCTGCTTGAAACAGGTTACACGGCCAATGCCAACGATATCCTGCTGCAGGCTCCAGTCAAGGTGGGAACCACCTGGGCAGGCAACAATACCAACAACCAGATAATTGCGATCGACGCAATCGTTGATACCCCGGCCGGTAAATTCGAGAATTGCGTCAAGGTCAAACTGTCGGGACTGAACGACACCATCTACCAGTACTATAAAAAGGGGGTGGGGATGGTAAAACAAGAATTCATTACGACTAACAACGAAACGATATCCTCAACCCTCAAGAAGTATGAGATAAAATGAAATTGCTAAAAAACTACAGGAGTAGTCCGATGGCGGCCGAGGGGGGATGAAGAGCGCTAGATATTACTACCGCACAATCATCAAAGTTGAAAAAAGAGGGAGGCTGTTCTTATGGATTTTAAGTTCGAGGTCACTGCACCAGCGCCCCAGCCAGCCTTGGCTATCCGTACCCGCACCCCTGTCACCGCGATTGGAGAGGTAATGGGTCAGGCCTTCGGCAAGGTCTACCAGTACATGCTGGAGATAGGTGCCAAACCTGGCGAATGTGCCTTTGCAGCTTATTACAATATGGATATGAACGATCTCGATGTAGATATCGGGTTTGTTTTGGCCGAACCCGCCCCAGGGCGGGGGGAGATCCATGCTATGGATATTCCTGGGGGCCAGCAGGTGTCCTGCATGTATAAGGGACCTTACGATCAGATGGAGGCCGCGTACACGGCTATGACCGAATGGATGGCGGCCAATGGCTACACCCCCACCGGACATGCTTATGAATTTTACTACAATGATCCCAGCCAAGTGCCGCCCAGCGAGCTTCAGACCAAGATCATGTTCCCGGTTAAAGAGTAAGGTTCCCAGGAGCGGCTGCTCAAGTGGCAGCCGCTTATTTATGAAGTCATTTCCGGCAGGTCGTCGTAACTCTTGACCAAAATCCCGCTGCTTAATATCTGCTGTCCGTTCCGACGGGAGGCTTCAACATTCTTGAGCCGCCCTTGATAGGCCATCTCCACCGCCTGCTGGTAGCTCAACTCTTGGCCGTTGTTCAGCATAAAGCTGGTATAGTTGTCCGCCTTGTTGCGCCTGACTGCAACCACTTCCAGTTGTTCCATCATCCATTCCCCCTTTATTGCTAGTATTTCAGAAAAGCCGGATCAATATGACAAGCCGGTAATCTGTTTTTGGGTCTGGATGAGTTACAATATCACCAGAGAAAAATCCTTTATTGTGATGATAATTGGGGGAATTGCCGATGGGGATGTGGATGAAGCTATTAGCAGGCTTCTTCGTAATATGTCTCTTGGGAGTCATCTACTGCATATACAGGCTGAGCTTGTATGCGCCCAAACCAAAGCCGGCCGAGAAGCCAGCCGAGGTCAACCCGCTGACATGGGCCCAGCAAAAACAATTGGTGGGTGTAGAAATCGAGCGATTTTTGGATACGATCAACCTTCCCTGCTTCTTACTCGAGCCCAGGGTCTTTAATAAGCAACTGGAAATATTGAGGTTTCCGAACGTTAAAAAATATGGGGATTGGCGGTATGAATCCAATGAGGAACTGATATTGAAATCCCTGCAAAGTCCTCTAAATGCATTTCTGCAATCCCTTAAACAAAAGGGCTGTAACTTGCAAGGTTTGGAAGAGGACTTTCTCCAGGAATTCGTCCACCGGGTGGCGATGAG
Organism: Bacillota bacterium; assembly: GCA_022706565.1. Classification (GTDB taxonomy): domain Bacteria; phylum Bacillota; class Syntrophomonadia; order Syntrophomonadales; family Syntrophomonadaceae; genus PHAA01. The sequence goes on from JAKJCH010000007.1 coordinate 17,308, forward strand.
AAATTACAAGAACCATTTTGCGAAAATAGGGGATTTTATTAAAGAGGAATCGACTGAGCTTGATGCGGCGTGTCTGCGGTTTATGGAGGTTTTGGAACATGATAAAGAAGATTTATTAAGATCCTGCTTCATGGAGAACTTGGTCAATTATTATAAGGAACCGATGGTTTTTAAGACGACCGCTGGCAGCAACGATGATTTCAACCGATCTGTCGGGATACTGGACTTTCTGCAGAAGTATTTTCGCATAAAGGGCATCACTGCCGCCTACATGCCAATCAAGGAATTGAGTGATAAAATCGAGGAAGCATTTCGTCAATACCGCTCGAGTTATCAAGTAGAAATATGAAGCGGTCGTGATTGAGCGGCCAAATCAGGGCAGCTCAATTTTAGCAGTGAACACGAGATTGATGAATAATTCGGTTGTCGCTAGTGAGGGGTCTTAAAGCAAGTACGGTGGCTCGTTCTTGCCAGGGACCGGATTCTCTTATATAATGATTGATGCAAAAAGTTTGGTCTATATTCTTTGCGAAAGACCAAATTCTACAATGCCGATGTGGCTCAGTGGCAGAGCAGCTGATTCGTAATCAGCAGGTCGGCGGTTCAAATCCGCCCATCGGCTCCATCAGAAAACAATTAACCGCGCACATTTGCGCGGTTTTACGCTATCTATTCTTGCCGGGTTATACTATCTTCGCCAAATCGTTGTCCCGGGATTTTTTCTTATTAAACCAAGGGGACAAGTAAATGAGCTCCTCTGCCCAAGCTACAGAGCGATGAAATGAGCCTTCTTTTCGGTTTTAAGATAGTCAGCCCGGGTCTTGCTAATATTTTTTACTTCTTTACGGTCACATTCATATTTCTTGGTGCGTCGCTGCAAAGCTGCCTCGGTCCCATAGAAAAAGCGGGTCCGCTTATAACCATCCCGGTAAAAATCGAATTGCCAGTATTGTTTCATCTGCTCAACCCTCCAGGGTGAAGTGTTGATATCCGGCGCTGAACCAAAAAGGACTAAATGGTATAAAAACAATCGAAACCCAAAATCAATTTGTACCAAACGTAACTAAATGGTACATAATATGATTTTACAAACTGTTATAATAAATGACAAGTAATTATTAAAAGAATTTTCTTATTTATTAGAGGTGATAAAATGAGTGATCCTTTATCATATTCACCGGAAGAGCTGGGCAAGATATTGAAGGTTTCCAAGGGCACAGTATATGAACTCATCAGACGAGGTGAGATCCCTTCATATCGGGTCGGCAAAAAGATACGTATCAGCCAGGCAGATCTGCAGGTATACATGCATGCCGGTGAGACTCCTGCCAAGATGAGCAACTCGGCCAATATCCAGCAGTCACTGGAAAAGATAATTATAGAAAATCAAGGACTGATTATTTGTGGGCAAGATATTATCTTGGATCTGTTGACCCGTTATTTGGAGAAAAGGAATCCCATGCTTAGATCGCTGCGTTCTTATGTCGGTAGCATCGATGGTCTGCTGGCGCTTTACAAGGGAACAGCCAATATTACCGCCACCCACCTGTGGGACGGCGAAACGGGAGAATATAACATACCCTATGTGCGGAGACTGCTGCCAGGTCAACGGGTGGTAATCATCAACCTTGTTTATCGGACGCTGGGCTTTTATGTAGCGCCGGGCAATCCTTTGGCCATTCAGGATTGGACGGATCTGCTCAAACCCGAGGTTCGGTTGATTAACCGTGATAAAGGCTCTGGGACCAGGGTTATGTTGGATGAGCATCTGCGCAACCTGGATATCGACGCCCGTGATATCAGGGGTTATGAGAATGAGGAGATGAGCCACGTGGCAGTAGCCAGCGCAGTGGCACGGGGTCTGGCCGATGTCGGGCTGGGTACCGAAAAGGCTTCATCACAGGTGAGTGAGGTGGAGTTCATCCCGCTTACCAAAGAGAGATACGATCTCGTCTTTTATAAGAACGACCTGGCCAAATCCAATTTCCAAACTGTACTGTCAGTTTTACAGTCGGCTGACTTCCGGGACGAAGTGAATGGGATGGGCGGCTATGATACGTCCAGGATGGGCGAGGTCATGGGAGAATTGTAGTCGTGTATCGGACAAGCAGTATTATTATTGGACAAAGAGGAAAAGACTCTTATCAAGGCCATTCTTGATAAGGGTTTTTTTTACTATACCTTTGCACAAACTGTAATGATTACAGCTTTTTGCGTCCCACAAATGCCTGGCCTGCAGCTGTATAAATCATGATTTTAATTAGCTCTGGCTGATAATCTCCAAAAAAAACAATGATTGGTAATAAGATGGTAAGGTATGATAAGATAAGCTTTGGAAAGCAGAGGTGAAGCGTGTGGCTGACGACTGCACCAAGAAATTGGAGGCCGAGGTTTTCAGGCTGCAGAAGAGAATTGCCCGGTTGGAACAGGAAAACATCGATCTGAGGGCTATCAACGAAGAATTTGCCAGGGCATTGATAGATAATGAAACCGCTTTGGGCATCTCCCGCTTCAAGGACAGCGTAATGGTCTATATGAACAACACCTGCCTGAACATGCTGGGCTACAAATGGGATGAGGTGATCGGCAAGAGCGCTTGGGACCTTAACTTATGGGTGGACATCGAGGAGAGGGAAATTGTTCTGAATGAATTCAGCAAGCGAGGATACGCCCGCGAGGTTGAATGCCGCTTTCGTAAGAAGATGGGTGGTTATGTGGTTACCCTGGCGACGACCAGCATCTTTAATGTGGATGGCGTGCAGTATATGATACTGTCAGGGCAGGATATCAGCGCCAGTAAACCGATATAAGAGTAATGGTCCCCCGGATTTGTCCGGGGATTTTTTGTGCCCACCCCCCAACCACAAGAGCAATTGCGGCGATTGGCAAAGAAGCTGCGGAAAAGAGCATTTGCTATAATGTACCCAACCGGTTGGTTAGCGATCTGAGGTGAGCATCAATGAAGGATTACTGCACTCAGAATAAGGGCGAATGCAAAACCTGTCCTTTAGCCAAAGGACATCGTGACTGCAAGTACCGTCTGTATGAAACAGCCAACAGAAGTGACAGGTGCGATACATGTCGCTGGTGGGCTGTTTGTCCGAACTCCAAACCGGACGGCCGCTGTAAGAACTGGACCGAATGAAGGGCAGCATATGCCCTGAAATAGACAAGGCCGGAGGAGTATATTTATAAACTTCTATAATCATAAGCATTTGTTGGGTGAAAGCCTTCTGATTAAGGGTGGTTGGGCATTCAGCGCGGTAAGCTGGAATAAATGGACCTGTTTAAGACCTCGAGCCAAAATGGTATTGGGCAGCTAAAAGTGAGCGATTTATCAACCCGAAAATATGGGAGGGAAATGAATGGGGCACTTAAGTCACAGCAAGAATGATTTAGTCTACCATGCCTTGGCCGAAAGGCTCAACCGGGAGCCGGTGGGGATCAAAATCAACGAAGCCATGATGGCATTGTTGCGCCGGCTTTATACCGAAAGCGAGGCACTGGTAGGCAGCCATTTTCCCGCAGTGCCTATCCGGATTGACAAGATCGCCGCAATGACCGGCATGAGTGGAGACGAGTTGCTGCCCATCTTGGAAAACATGGCTCAGAAAGGATTGGTCATCGACCTGCCTCGCCGGGATACGGTTTATTATAGCCTGGCACCCATAATGATTGGCTTCTTTGAATACACGTTTATGCGCACTCGCGAGGAAACCGATATACGGGCCCTGGCCCAACTTTTTACCACCTATTTTGACGATCGGGAGGCCCGCGAGATGATGGCTGGGGTCGAAACCCGGATGGAGCGAACCCTGGTCTATGAGCGCTTCATACCAGCAGCTGTGGAAACTGAGGTTTTACCCTATGAGAGAGCCAGTGAGCTGATTCGCCAAGCAGGAGGAGGAGCCATTTCTCTTTGTGCTTGCCGTCATAAGGCCAGCCACATGGGTAAAGCCTGTGACGCTCCGCTGGATGTATGTACGACCTTGTACCCGGCGGCAGAGTGGATCATCCGCAGGGGCCTGGGGAGAGCCGCCACGGTAGAGGAGTTGCTGGAGGTGCTGGATAGAGCTGAGGAGCTGGGACTGGTCCATAATTGCGACAATGTTATGAACCAACCTGCTTATTTATGCCATTGCTGCAGCTGTTGCTGTGTGGTTATGACCACCATCACGGAATATGGCAAGTACCCCACCCATCCCAGCAATTTCATCCCCGCTCTTGAGCTGGATGTATGCACCAACTGCGGAATATGTGCTGACCGCTGCCCGATCAAGGTTATGGTGATGGGGGATGATGATGGGAATGAATTTCCGGCGTTCAACCAGAATCTGTGCCTGGGCTGCGGGGTATGTGCTTCCTCGTGCCCGTCCGGGGCCATTACCATGGAGCGCCGCACCAGACTACATATACCCCCCAAAACAGCTCGGGAGAGGAACAATCTGATACTGGCCGAAAAAGAGAAACGTTAGTGATGGGAATAGCCTAAGCGAGCATTTCTCTAAGTGTGTTTATTGTTCTGCGGTTTGTGAACGGCATAGTGTTCGACCAGATCGGCCAGCAGGTTGGTAGCGATTTCATTATCCCCGCCCCGAGGTATGATGAGGTCGGCGTAGCGTTTGGAAGGTTCCACGAAGGCTTCATGGGCGGGCCGGACCGTAGAAAGATAGCGGTTGATGGTGTCATCGTAACTGATGCCGCGTTCATGGATGTCCCTATTCATGCGGCGGATTAGGCGAATATCGGCATCAGCGTCCACGAAGACCTTGAAATCCAAAGCCTCTCGCACCTCCGGTATCGCCAGCACCAGGATACCCTCCAACAGAACCACCGATTGGGGAGCCAGCGGGAAAGTCGCGCTGCCCCGGGTATACTGTCCGTATTCATAAGTCGGGACATCTATGGTGGCCCCCTGACGCATCTGGGTAAGATGGGATATCAGCAACTCGCTGTCAAAAGCATTGGGGTGGTCCATGTTCATCTGCTTACGTTCTTCCAGGGGCAGGTGCGACCGATCCAGGTAGTACCAGTCCTGGGATATATAAGCCACATTCTCTTTTCCCAGCTTTTCAGCTATAGAGCGGGCTACCGTGGTCTTCCCGGCTCCCGAACCGCCGGCGATACCGACAACCAGCATGTATCCATCCCCCTTTTCGCACTTTTAGCACTTTTTGGGTCCATTGTACCAGACTTCCAGGCCTTAAGTATACGAACCCGACCAACGGTATAAATCCAGGTCCCGCGATAAGGCCTTACCTGGTAAAATATCCTATGTTATACTGATACAAACTAGTTTGGGTTAGAGTATTTTGGTTTTCGAGGGGTTTCAAGTCGGGTCATCCACTCTTGTCGTACGAAGGGAGATGATGCTGTCTCTATGAAGAAATTACTGAAATGGGGTGCTCTATTAGCCGGACTCGGTTTTGTGATGATGCTGGCCATCAAGATTCCAGCCTTGGGATTGGCGGAGGCAGGGTTTTGCGGCCGATGCCATGCCATGGATTTTCAGGTAAGTTCATATCACAACTCAGTGCATGCCCGGGAGGCCAATTGCGGTGACTGCCACGATCCACATGGATTGGTAACCGGAAGTGCATTCGCTGCCTATACCGGAACCCGCGATGTTTACCGGGTTGTCACCAACACTACTCCAGTTGAAATAAGGGCCACCAGTTTGTCTAAAAATGTGCTGCAGGACAACTGCCTGCGCTGTCATGCTGATGTCTTAGGACATATCGGCGATACCCGCGAAGATGGTGGCAGGTATTGCTTCGATTGTCATAGGAATATAGTCCACATTAAATAGCTGAGGAGGGTGATGATGTGCAGCCGGACAAGATAAAGAAGTTGGCCATGGTCACAGTGCCCGTGTTATTGTTGGTTTTGGTTGCGGTTATTTATTTTTTCAACCGTCATAATAATATCGTTCTGGAAAAACCCAAGGTGGCAGTGACCGGTAACACTACCATTTCCGAGACATGGGCAGGATTTTATCCCTCCCAGTGGGCGAGTTACCTGCAGAACAAAAACAATTCGGAAAACCCGTCTCATTTTGATACTAAGCCATATATGAAGCCCATATATAATGGGACTGGATTCTTTGCCGAGTATAACGAACCCCGCGGTCATACTTATACCATCGAGGATATTAATGCCATAGATCCGGCCCGGAAGAAATCAGGGTCCTCCTGTTTCACCTGCAAATCGACCCAAGTACCTGAGCTGATGGAGAAGTACGGGGCTCAGTACTATCTGATGTCTTTCGACCAGATCAAGAGTGAGGTGACCGAACCGATCGGCTGTGCCGATTGCCATGATCCCCA
>JAKJCH010000080.1:0-3721 GCA_022706565.1 Bacillota bacterium
GTTCTTCCCCCTGCCGCGGCACCATCACAGCATCCCCGTCCCCCAACTTCTGGGCCAGATTTATCTTCTCCAGGTCAGCCTCGGGCAAAGGCCGAGCCATTTCGACTGCCTCCAATATTCGGGCATCCGGCGTTAATTTAAATACACCCGGATTGGATACCGCACCGATGACGTAAACCTGGATCACCTCCTCTGGTTGGTTGTCGGCCGCCGGAGACGGCTCTTCCAGGACTATGAGCTCTTGCTTTTGTTGGTCCCGGTACTGAGCATATTTCATGCCCCCGCTAAAGACTAAGACCATAATCAACACCACTGCCGCGATCAAATATTTTTTGTCCATATCCAACAATTATCTCACCGCCCCATTTGGTTATTCTATATTTCCCTGTTATTTCCTTTTTTGTTATCTATTTCGGGTTGACTTGGCTCGATAAGGTTGATTTGGCAAGCAAATAACTCGGGAATCGTTTGTGTCAGAATTGGTTTGACTTTGCAGGACAGTTATTTTATAATGGCTAATGTCAAATGAAGAGAGAATATGCGATGAATCGGAGTAGTAGGCAATCCTTAGACAGAGAGTCACCGATTGGTGGAAGGTGGCAAGCACATTGTCGAACTCGCCGGGGAGCACTGCAGGTGAATTGATTAGCCTGGAGCGGTTATACCGTTATCATTACGAGTGGTCAAGTTGTGGGGCTATGGCGAAGTTGGGATCGCGCTTGAATGGCATTCAAGAGGCCGTGGGTTCGAATCCCACTAGCTCCACCATATTATACTTGTCAAAATGGGTGGCACCGCGGGAAAATTGCTCTCGTCCCTATCTGGGATGAGGGTTTTTTGATTTCTGAACAAATGATAAGGAGGCTTGTATGGAACGCCAATACGATTTCAAAGCAATCGAACCTAAATGGCAAAACTATTGGACCCAGCACAACTTCTTCAAGGTTTTCGAGGATCCGGACCGGCCGAAGTATTATGACCTGGAGATGTTTCCTTATCCCTCCGGCAACCTGCATATGGGCCATGTCCGCAATTACGCCATCGGCGATGTGGTAGCCCGTTTCAAGTCCATGAATGGCTATAATGTTTTACATCCCATGGGTTGGGACGCTTTCGGCCTGCCCGCAGAAAATGCGGCCATAAAGCATGGGGCTCACCCGGCTCGCTGGACCTATGCCAACATCGAGAATATGAAAGCGCAGCTTAACACCTTGGGTATTAGCTATGATTGGGACCGAGAATTGGCCAGCTGCAAACCTGACTATTACAAATTCACCCAATGGATGTTCTTGAAACTCTACGAAAACGGCTTAGCCTACAAGAAAAGCGCTGCCGTCAACTGGTGCCCGTCCTGCCAGACTGTGCTGGCCAACGAACAGGTCGTTGACGGCGCTTGTGAGCGATGCGACACGGTGGTTACCAAACGGAAGCTGGCCCAATGGTTTTTCAAGATAACCGACTACGCCCAGCGCTTGTTGGATGACCTCGACAAGCTGCCCGGATGGCCGGACAAGGTCAAGATCATGCAGCGCAACTGGATAGGCCGCAGCGAAGGCTGCCAATTCGACCTGCAGATCGAAAACAGCAGCGAAATAATGACTGTATTCACCACCCGACCGGATACTGTATTCGGGATAACCTATATGGTCCTGTCTCCGGAACACCCGCTGGTGGAAACCATAAGCAGGGGAACCCCCCAGGAAGATAAGGTAAAGGAATTCGTACACCGGATGCAATTCCTCAGCGAGGTCGAGAGAACCTCCACTGATACAGAAAAAGAAGGGGTTTTCACCGGCGCTTATGCCATCAATCCCATGAATGGAGACCGGATACCGATCTGGATCGCCAACTATGTCGTGATGGATTATGGCACTGGAGCTATTATGGCTGTCCCTGCCCATGACCAGCGTGACTTTGAGTTTGCTCGCAAATACGGTTTACCGGTAAAAGTAGTCATCAAGTCTCCCGATTCGCCTGCCGATGGGGATAGTATGAAGGAAGCCTACGAAGATGACGGGGTAATGGTAAACTCGGGGTCTTTTAATGGCTTCAGCGTGGCAGAGGGAAAGCAGCAGGTTATTGCTTACATGCAGGAAAAAGGTATTGGGAAAGGCACGATCAACTTTCGTCTGCGCGACTGGCTGATCTCCCGCCAGCGCTATTGGGGCTGTCCCATACCTATGGTATACTGCGAAAAGTGCGGTTTGACTCCGGTAGCGGAGGCTGATCTGCCGGTTTTACTGCCGGAGGATGTCGAATTCCGTCCCTCGGGTGAGTCACCCTTGAATTACGTAGAGTCCTTCTACAAGACGGAATGCCCTTCCTGCGGAGGCCCCGCCCGCCGGGAAACAGACACCATGGATACGTTTGTATGCTCTTCCTGGTACTTCGAGCGGTTTTGCGATCCCCATAACAGCACCCTTCCCTTCAGCAAGGAAGCCGTCGACTACTGGATGCCGGTGGACCAATACATCGGCGGGGTGGAGCATGCCATATTGCACCTGATGTACTCCCGTTTCTTCACCAAGTTTTTATATGACCAGGGATTTCTGTCTTGCGACGAGCCTTTCACCAATCTGCTTACCCAGGGTATGGTATTGAAAGATGGCTCCAAGATGTCCAAATCAAAAGGCAACGTAGTCAGCCCCGAGGATATTATCAACACCTACGGAGCTGACACCGCCCGCTTGTTTATCCTTTTCGCCTCCCCGCCGGAGCGCGATCTGGAATGGAGCGACCAGGGTGTGGAGGGGTCGTCCCGATTCCTGAACCGGGTGTGGCGGGTGGTCAACAGCTGCGCTGATGACATCCGCGACATCAGCCTGCCGGCACAATTCGGCCAGCTCGAAGGAAAGGCCCGCCAACTGCGCTATAAAACCCATGCCACCATCAAGAAGGTGAGCGAGGATATTGAGCTGCGGTTTAATTTTAATACCGCCATAAGTGCGATCATGGAACTTAATAATATGCTAAGCGCCTACCTCGATGAAGATGAACAGGACTTGTCGGTATTGAAAGAAGCGGTCGAAACCATGATCGTGCTGTTAAGCCCCTTCTCGCCTCATATCTGCGAGGAGTTATGGCAGATATGCGGGCACCAGGATAGTGTCAGCCATCAAAGCTGGCCGCGCTGGGATGCTGAAGCCTTAGTGCAGAACGAGATAGAGATCGCGATACAGATCAGCGGCAAAGTCAGGGATCGAATCATGGTCCCCGCCAACGTAAGCGATTCCGAATTGCAGCAACTGGCTCTGGCCCAACCTAAAATACAGGAACTATTGGGCGGTAAACAGATAGTCAAGACCATTGTGGTGCCCGGGAAACTGGTCAATATCGTAGCGCGGTAGGCTGCTTAAAGCCGAAGATTTTGGATCCGATCTCCACATCAAAGCCCGTAATCCATGCCGTTAAGGTTTGGACTGCGGGCTTCTCACTGCAACACGATTGTTTTCACCGTCAGCCATTGATTGGTAATCCCAGGCCCTCCGGCTTGATCAGGAAGCGGTAGTTATTTTCTAATTGCCGGTTTCCATCGTTATCTTGCGGGCATCGGCCCACAGATCCTCCAGTTGGTAATGGTCACGCTCCTCCTGACGGAAGATATGCAGTATCGTGGATCCATAGTCCAACACTACCCAGGTCCCTTGTTGATAACCGTCCCTTCGGAGGACCGAAATCCCCTGTGCCTGCAGGTGTTTCTCGACATTATCGGCTATACTGT
>JAKJCH010000080.1:3731-7495 GCA_022706565.1 Bacillota bacterium
CGCTGCAAATCACAAAATAATCGGCGATTATGGTCTGTTCAAAAACATCCAGTACCACCAGATCAATTGCTTTTTCCTCCAGAGCCGCATCCACCACCATTTGCATCAGGTCTTTCTCGGTTACCAAATGGATACCTCCTTACAATAATCATCATATTATTTTACCAGAATCAATCCCCATCCACGACAAACCCATGGAGCAGGACTATCCTTCTGGCCAATTGCCCTTCATCCGGCGCAGGAATTGATTTCTGGCTTCCACCGTGGTCGGGTGCAGCAGTCTGCCCCGATCGAGACAATGACGTATGGTCGATTCCAAGCCGAACAGCATGGCTGTATCCAGATCCTGCTCCACCAGTTGGCGCAGTCTTTCCAGACCAGGATAGGATTGACGGGTTGGTTCGATCATATCAGCTAGATAGATTATTTTGTCCAGGGTATTCATACGCATAGAGCCCAGAGTGTGGGCCCGCACCGCCGAAAGAATCTCCACATCCCTGATACCCAGTCCGGTCTCCAATAGATAAGCCCCCACCGAGGCATGCAGCAGACACGGGCTTTCTTCCTCGATGCTATCAGTGATCAGCCCTGCCTGCCGGGCCACTTCCAACAGTTGCCCGTCGCTCAGGTTTTTGGCATAATCATGCAGAATGCCGGTGACGTATGCTTTTCCTGGATCCAGCCCTGCTGCCATCGCCATTCTCTCCGCAGTGCGAGCCACTTCGACACTATGTTCATAGCGTTTTTGCGATAACCGGTTTTTGACTATCCGTTCTGCCTGGGCGTCATTATAAATCATCCGGATCGCCCCTGTATAGCTGATTTGTATGAATATAATCCTCCACTCCGGAAGGAAGCAGGTATCTTATCGTTTTTCTTTGGGCAACCCGTTCCCGGATAGCACTCGACGATATTTCAAAGCCTGGTATGGCGATAACCTCCATCTTCTGCCACATCAGCAGTGGTACCCCTGCAAAGCATTCATCTGCCGGGTTCAGTTCATAGCCGGGGCGGGTTACCACGATCATACTGCACAATTCGGCCAGACGCTCGGTATCCTTCCAGGTGTTCATAAGCATGAAGGCATCTATCCCCAGGATAAAATACAGGTTGGTTCCGGGGTGCATACTCCGGATAGAATCCACCGTCTCCACAGAATAGGAGAGACCTTGTCTGTCGATCTCCAAGGTCGATACGGAAAAGAAGGGATTGCCACGAACCGCTATCTCTACCATGGCCAAACGATGCCGGCTGTCCAGGATCTCTTCCGGATTCTTATGAGGTGGACGGCACGACGGGACGAATATTATACGATCCAGGGCAAAGGCCTCGCGGGTAAATTCGGCCGCAATCAGGTGTCCGTAATGTATGGGATTGAATGTACCTCCGATAATGCCCAGGCTTCTTATTGCCATTTCACTTCACCCTATTCGGAATTGGTAGGTCGGCTCGACATGGTGCACTGACGTTTCGTTCCACATCCCGCGGGTAATCGGGACGATTCGTTTACGTTCCGACCGATTCTTAAGCATAATCATAACGATTGCCCCTAGAATATGCAAATTAGCGGCAAAAGTATAAATGAGAGAGCAAAAGAAGCTGATCTTTTGTATAATTATTAAGTATGATTTGCGTCTTCGGGGATTATTACCACCCACCGGAAAGGAGAGTTACTGCCATGGAAACTGAAATCACCCTGGTCTTTCATAATCTGGGGCTACGCAGTTTCATAGAGGTGGACCTGTGTGCCCGCTGCCCCCGCCAGGATGACAAAGGTTGCTGTGGTTTTTATTCTCCGGTTTTTTATCCCACTGACCTTGTATATCTTTATATAAATGAACCGGACCTCCTCCGCCACATATTCTCCCTTGATCACTTGACTATTCTCGACGCTTCAGTGACAGTCAATAACGTCATCGACGGAGAAAGCTACCGGTGCCGCTTTCATAGCCAAGCGGGAGGGTGCACCCTGCCCCAGCATTTGCGGGAATCGGTATGCCGGCATTTCGTGTGCGCCGGTATAGGATGGATGGAAGAAGACAGTTTGCAGGATTGGCGGCGTTTCTTCGACGACCTGACCGACTATGAGATAGAAACCAACAACCGCTGGTCAGAGATCCTCGCCAACCTGGGTATAACCCTGCGCAGACCCGAGTTACGCGACCGCTTTTTCAGCGAACTGGTAAAACTGTACCGGGATAACCTGGACAATTTACCCGATTTCATCAAATCCATGCCCGAGGAGGAAACACGCACGCTGCGCCGTTCTCTGGTCTTCGGAACCGAATGGATATTATAACAAGTGTATAGGAGGTAATTGGATGGATTGGAATGCCAACGCCGGGATGGCGGACAGTGTATTGGAAGCGGTGGGAAGAACCCCTTTGATCCGTTTGGGTAAGATTGCCGCCGATGTCAACGCCGACATCGCGGTCAAACTTGAGTACGTCAACCCCAGCGGCAGTCTTAAGGACCGGGTCGCCCACAAGATTATAGAGAAGGCTGAAGAACGCGGGGATCTTAAACCGGGTATGATCCTGCTGGAAGGGACCACAGGAAATACCGGGATTTCAACCGCTATGGTGGGAGCCTGCAAGGGCTACCGGGTCATAATCGTGATGCCGGAGGGAATGAGCGAGGAACGCAAGAAGACCATCGCCGCCTACGGAGCCGAACTCGTACTCACTCCTGGAGCAGAGACCGACGTGGACCTGGTGCTGGAAGAGGTGGCCCGGATCAAACAACGTTATGGGGATCAAGTATTCGAAATCGGGCAGTTCTACCGGGCTGAGAACCTGGCCGCCCATTATGAACATACCGGGCCGGAGATCTGGGAGCAAACCGGGGGACAGTTGGACGTTTTTATAATGTGCCAGGGCACCGGCGGCACCGTAACCGGCACTGCCAAATACCTGAAAGAGAAAAATCCCGCCATCAAGGTCTATATATCCGAGCCGCGCGAATCGCCTATTCTAGCCTGCGGCAAGATCGGCAAACACCAGGTGCAGGGAATAGCTGACGGCCTCATCCCCGAAATCCTGGACCTGTCCTATGTAGACGGAGTGGTACTGATTAGTTCCGAAGAATGCATTGCCATGGCCCAGGAGATGGCGCGTAGGGAGGGCATATTCTGCGGAGTATCCTCAGGCTGCAACGTGGGGGCGGCTAAGGTAGTAGCCCGAAAATACCCGGACAAGAAATTGATTGTAACCATGGTCAATGACAACGGACTCCGCTATCTCTCCACGCCCCTCTGCGGCACTATCCAACAGCGGCAGGAACTGGAGCGCGAATATAGGCTGAGTGCCGAGGACCAGGCCAAACTGGCCAGGTACAATCTGGAGATCATAGAGTAAATAATCAATTGGCAGGTGAGTCTGGTGTTGGGCAGATGCGAAGCAATAATAAGCGGGATTTCCGAGTTGGTCCCGGTCCTGGATGCAGGAGGGAGACGGACCTTGGACTTTTTAGCCGAGGCGGCCGCCCTGGCTGTGGAAGATGCGGGTCTGAGCAAAGATGAGATCGATGGGTTACTGGTGACCCCACCCAGTGAAGACACCTATTTCCTGTGGCCTTCGCAAGTAGCCGAGTGTCTGCAGTTGACGCCGGCTTTTATGAACATGGTGGAATTAGGCGGCGCCAGTGCTGTCGCCGCGGTGGCCCGGGCCAAGCTCATGGTGGAGGCCGGCATTTGCCGCCACTGCTTGTGCTTGAGCGGCGGGGTGTGGGATGCTCAAGTATTCAATACCCGCGCCAATAAGACC
>JAKJCH010000081.1 GCA_022706565.1 Bacillota bacterium
TTTGACGAGTAACTTATGAAAATAGTTTTCTTGGGTACCATCGGCATATATCATCCGATCTTGGCAGCCCACCTTTATCTCGGCCGTGAATTGAACGATGACAATAGTCACTTGTCCGGTTGGGGGGATTTCAGCCAGGAGGATTCAGGCTATCCGATATTGGTGGGACAGGATAGCCTTGGTAATCAAGTGTACGCTTTGGGCGCCGGGATTGAAGTAACCATGACCAGAGAGACCATAAAACAGTTGGTTGAGATTCTTGGTCATTCTCCGGATGAGCTGCTTATCAAGACGATATCAGTTCAAACGGAAATAGCACTGATTTATCTATACCGGATGGCTGCGTTCAGGATACTGCAAAAACCTATAAATGCAGTCGTCGCCCGCCTGTTGAGGCCGGAGTACGCATCCCTGCAAAGACAGGTCGATGAATTCAAAGCAGAGGCCAGATTTTCGTAAATGAAGTCTGGTCTTTTTGCACATCTTGCGCCGAGACCGCATATCGAAGATAATTGATACGGCACCTTTTTCCAAGATGTCCCTTTGCATTAAGCTGTATCAGGTGGTGGTATTTATGGCAGGTCGTATCAGTGGCGTAAGCAATGGCAGCATAGCAGCCGAGTTGGCAATTGTCCCCGGCGATACGCTCATTGCCATCAATGGCCAACCTATCAACGACATCCTCGATTACGAATTCCAGGCCCAGGATGACACCCTGGTGGTGGAAATTGAGAAGTTCAATGGTGAAACCTGGCTGCTGGAGATTGACAAGGATTACGATGAAACGCTGGGGTTGGAATTTGAAGAACTGGTCTTTGATAGGCTGAGGCCGTGCTCCAACCGTTGTATTTTTTGCTTTGTCGACCAGCTGCCGGAGAACATGCGGGGTTCACTTTATATCAAGGATGACGACTACCGTCATTCCTTCATAAACGGCAACTTCATCACCTTGACCAACCTACGGGATAAGGATTGGGACAAGATAATCCGGATGCATTTGAGTCCTCTCTATGTATCGGTCCATTGTACCCAAACCGAGCTCAGAGAAAAAATGCTTATGAACCGCCGGGCGGGGAGTGTAAAGCAGGACCTGCAGCGTTTACACGAAGCAGGAATCCAGGTCCATACCCAGGTGGTAGTGTGCCCGGGTTGGAATGATGGAGGGGTCCTGCAGGAGACGATCGAGGATTTGGCTTCACTATATCCCGGAGTGCTTTCGGTGGGACTGGTTCCGGTAGGAATGACCGGGCATCGGTCGGGCCTTCCCGAACTCACTTCAGTATCGGCTGATTTGGCAGGGGCTATCATAGAAGCGACCAATGCCAACCAAGCCAGGTTTAGACAGGCTTTGGGGGTCGGATTTGTTTATGCGGCGGATGAATTCTATATCAAAGCCGGCCGCCCTATTCCTTCGGCTGATTATTATGATGACTTCTGCCAGATCGAGAATGGCATAGGTCTGTCTCGTGTCTTCCTGGAGGAATTCCATGAACTGGAGCCTGGTCTGCCGGATACCGTGCCGTCTACCCAGGTTTACATTGTTACCGGTCAATCAGCTAGGGTAGTATTGGCGCCGGTGATAAAACGACTTAATCAAATTGAAGGTCTGAATGTGCAGCTAATAGAAGTCAGTAACCAGTTTTTCGGCGGGGGAGTGACGGTAACTGGACTTTTGACCGGCCGAGATATTCTGGCTGCATTAGGGCAAGCTTACTGGGGCCAAAAGGTGATAATACCCGATATCGTCTTACGGGATGGATGCACGGTATTGTTAGATGATATAGAAATCGATGAGATAAGAAGAGTCAGCGGTGCAGATATACGGATTGCCGCAAGCAGTGCTCCCGGGCTGATTGAATCCCTGCTGGGGATCGCCGCCAATAATAATGGAGATGAACGGAGGTAGTTATGGCCAAACCGGTAGTGGCGATAGTAGGTCGTCCCAATGTGGGCAAATCAACGTTATTTAACCGTCTGGTAGGAGCCCGTAAGGCCATCGTCGAAGATATTCCAGGCGTGACTCGTGACCGCCTGTATGACGTCACCGATTGGGCCGGCCGTGAGTTTGTGATCATAGATACCGGGGGGATACGTTTTGACGAAGGTGATATCTTCGCCCGGGAGATAAAAATGCAGGCCCAGCTGGCCATCGAGGAAGCCGATGTTATAATGCTGGTACTGGATACCCAGGAAGGCATAACTCCTGAGGATGAACAGGTGGCCAACCTGCTGCGGCGAAGTCAGAAACCGGTAGTGCTGGCAGCTAACAAAGTGGAAAACTTTGACCGCCAAATGGAATACTTCGAGTTCTATAATCTGGGATTGGGCGATCCTATCCCGGTTTCGGCCATGCACGGCAGAAATATTAATGAACTGCTGGATGCGGTAGTGGACAAATTCGCACCCGCCCAGGAATACCCGGAAGATGCCGAAGCGATTAAGATAGCGATAGTAGGTCGTCCCAATGTGGGCAAGTCTTCGTTGGTAAACGCCCTGCTGGGCGAGGAAAGGGTGATCGTCAGTGACACCCCCGGCACCACCCGCGACTCCATCGATACCCCTTTTGAATATGAAGGTAATCGATACATTCTGATAGACACTGCTGGAATCCGCAAGAAATCCAGGATCACCGAGGCCACGGAAAGATACAGTGTAATACGTTCCTTGAAGAGCGTGGAACGGGCTGATGTGGTGCTGATAATGCTGGACGCCAGCGAGGGGGTCATCGAACAGGATAAAAGGATCGCCGGTTACGTTCATGAACAGGGCAAGGCTAGCGTTATCATCGTCAATAAATGGGATCTGATTGAAAAAGACGGCCAGACGATGAACAAATTCGATAAAGACATAAGAGAGGAATTGAAGTTCCTGGCCTACTGCCCGATCCTATATGTTTCGGCCCTGACCCGGAAGAGGATATTTAAAATACTGGAGCTGGTGGATTTTGTGTCTGACCAGCACAATCGCCGGGTACAGACGTCGGAGTTGAACCAGGTAGTAAACGAAGCCATGCTGCTGAATCCGCTGCCGGGAGGCGGGGGCAGAAAAATCAAGATATATTATGCCGCCCAGGTGCACACCGCGCCGCCTACTTTTGTTTTCTTTGCCAATTATCCGGAAAAGGTCCATTTTTCATACCTGCGCTACTTGGACAATGCCCTGCGTAAAAACTTCGGTTTCGAGGGCACACCAATCCGCTTGATCGTACGCAAGCGTGAGAAGACGCCCTAACCTGCGGGGGGGCAGTTGAAGCGGCGACGGAGTAGTTCTTGGGCCTGTTAAGACTGGGAGAGGAAAGGTTGGGTGAGGCTATGAGCGAACTCGGGGTATTGCTGGTACTGTTGTCATATCTAATTGGGTCGATTCCGTTTTCCTTTATATTCAGCCGTTTCCTGGGCGGTGTGGACATTCGTACCAAAGGAACCGGAAATGTGGGAGCCACCAATGTGTTGCGTTCGGTGGGGGTTAAAATAGCCATTGCCGCATTGGCGGGCGATTTGGCCAAAGGCCTTCTGGCCGCCTGGTGGGGCAGTTATTTCGGTGGTCCTGGTCTGGGGGCAGTATGCTCGGTTGCGGTTGTGGCAGGACATTGCTGGCCCGTTTTTCTCCGTTTCCGGGGCGGCAAGGGAGTGGCCACCGCGGCGGGAGTCATATTTATGTTGTTCCCTATGGTTGGATTGCTGGAAGCGGTGGTTTTTTTCACTGTAGTAGGGTTGAGCCGCTATGTTTCCCTGGGCTCGGTGACCGCAGCTCTGGCATTTCCCTTCCTGGTCCTTCTGACCCATCAGCCCTCTCAGTATGTTGTGATGGCCATTATTATTGCCGCCATTATTGTGTATCGCCACCGCAGTAATATAGAAAGAATCCGTAAAGGTACCGAGAGCAAGGTGAATGAGAAGGCTTTATGATCCAAGAATATAGGGAGGTATAAATGATCAGGAAAATATGCATTTTGGGTGCCGGCAGTTGGGGTACAGCTCTGGCTACCCTTCTGGGCAAGAATGAATACCGGGTGGTATTGTGGGGCCGGGAGGAAGACGGGGTGGAGCAAATCACCACCCTGCGTGAGAACCGCCGCTTCCTTCCTGGGGTAGTGGTCCCCGACACGGTGACCTCCACCACGGACATGGCACAAGCCATAGACGGGGCAGACTGGGTGGTTCTGTCGGTGCCATCCCAGGCCCTGCGGACGGTGCTGCAACAAGCCCGAGAATTTCTTAGACCGGATACATATTTGATTAACACCGCCAAGGGATTGGAAATATCCACCGGTATGCGTATGGAGCAGGTGACGGAAGATGTCCTGGGTGCGGAAATAATCAAACGCTACGCCGTTCTTTCCGGTCCTAGTCATGCCGAAGAAGTCGGCCGGGCCATCCCTACTGCGGTTACGGTAGCATCGAGGTGTAAAGAAACCGCTTTTCTGGCTCAGGACCTGTTCATGTCTCCCAGTTTTCGGGTTTACACCAATCCGGATGTAGCCGGGGTGGAACTGGGGGGAGCCCTCAAAAATATCATCGCTCTGGCCACTGGTGTGGCTTATGGCTTGGGTTACGGCGATAATACCATGGCCGCATTGATGACCCGCGCCTTGACCGAGATCATCCGGATGGGTGAATCCCTGGGCGGAGATCCCCGCACCTTTATCGGTTTGAGCGGACTGGGCGATTTGGTAGTCACCTGCGGGAGCCGCCATTCCCGCAACCGCCGGGCGGGAGAATTGATAGGCCAAGGTTTGAGTCTGGATGAAGCTTTGGAGCAGATAGGCATGGTTGTGGAGGGTGCGCCGACCTGCCGGATAGTACATAAAATGGCTTTGCAAGAAGGTATTGAGATGCCGATTACCCGGGCTTGTTACCAGGTATTGTACGAGAATCGCGACCCCCGCGAAGCGGTCCTTTACCTTATGCAGCGGCAGCGGAAGAACGAGACTGAAGATATCGGGGGATTATCCACCGATTGGTAACTAGAAAATAGAGTCATACATCCGTTACAAAGAGAATAAGTTTAGAAAAGACGGGGAAGGGCTGGTAAAAAGTGTGGCAAATATCACACTTTTTTTCTTTTCTGGTTATAATCGTGAATCCGCATAAATATATTTATAGTGTTATAGCCGATTGTCCAATTACGAGGCTATCCTGATTCGGAGGGAGGAGCCGAATAAAAGTCTAAATCCAAGGGAGGGAGAAAGAGAAGTGGAAGGAAATAACATTTTAGACGACATCGCTGAAAGAACGGGGGGAGACATCTACTTAGGAGTAGTTGGCCCGGTAAGAACTGGCAAATCAACGTTTGTAAAAAGGTTCATGGATCTTATGGTACTGCCCAATATCCAGGACCTCTATGAACGGGAACGTGCCAAAGATGAATTGCCCCAGAGCGGCGCTGGCAAGACCATCACAACTACCGAACCAAAGTTTGTGCCTAACGAAGCCGTAGAGATTTTCACCAAGAACGGCATATCATTGAAGGTCCGCCTGATTGATTGCGTCGGTTATGCGGTGGAAGGTGCCCTGGGCTACGAAGAAGATGAAGAACCTCGCATGGTAAAGACTCCCTGGTTTGACTACGAGGTTCCCTTCGAAGAAGCGGCCGAGATAGGGACCAGGAAGGTAATTGCCGACCATTCCACCATCGGTATCGTAATGATCACCGATGGCAGCATCAGTGACATCCCGCGGGCTAATTACATTGATGCCGAAGAGAGGGTCATCCGCGAACTTAAAGAAATCAACAAGCCCTTTGTGGTCTTGTTGAACTCTACCCATCCGTTTAACCAGGAAACCATGGCTCTGGTCGATGAACTGAGCAATAAGTATGAAGCCCCCATCATACCGATGGATGCAGCCAATGTAAGTTCGGAGCAGATACTTAGTATTCTGGAAGAAGTGCTGTACGAATTCCCGGTCCAGGAGGTCAATATCAGGCTGCCGTTGTGGGTGGATGAGTTGGATGAGGAATACTGGCTGAGGGCTGATTTGGAAGAAGCCATCCGCAATGTCCTGCGTGAAATTCAGAAGGTGCGCGACATTGACAAGGCTATCGAGAAGTTATCCGATATAGAAAATGTCAGTTATGTAAACCTGGAAGAAATGAACCTGGGAACCGGTACTGCCGCCATTGACGTCACGGTACCGGACGAACTGTTCTACAGATCCTTGAGTGATGTGAGCGGATTCACGGTCGAAGGCAACCAGGATATCATTCGCATTATGAAGGACCTCAGTTTTGCCAGGAAGGAATATGAGAAGATAGCGCCGGCCCTGGCTGAGGTACAGGAGGCCGGATACGGGGTGGTGACCCCACGCCTCGAAGAGATGATCCTGGAAGAACCGGAACTGATCAGGCATGGCAGCCGATTTGGAGTTAGACTCAAAGCCAAGGCGCCATCGTTGCATATTATAAGGGCTGACATTACTACCGAGATAACCCCGATTATCGGAACCGAAAAACAGACCGAAGAACTGGTGCGCTACATGCTGGACGAATTTGAGGAAAATCCCACCAAGATCTGGGAATCCAATATATTCGGCAAATCCCTGCATGATCTGGTGCGCGAGGGTATCCAGAACAAGCTCCACCGCATGCCGGAAAACGCCCAGGTCAAATTGCAGGACACCCTGCAGAGGATTGTCAACGATGGCAGTGGAGGATTGATCTGTATTATAATCTAACCGCCCGGCAGGTGTTAAAGGGACGTATCTGCTCTAAGCAGACCGCGTCCCTTTTTTACGTTTAATGGCGCGAATATTTCAGCCGGCCGCTGGCAATCTTGACATTTGCAGCCGCATTCGTTTTAATAAAGCTTGGAGCTTGAATCATGACCCGAATAGGCATTCTGGCCAAGCCCAAAGGAACGGAATCCAACTCCGGGAAACAATTTTTGTTCCCGGGGTTATTTTGTGTTCAGGAAATGCTGCCATACCGCCAAAGATCCAGGCTCACCCTGAACCTTGCCGGCCGTGAAAAGCAAGTGCTATAATGTCGGAATCAGGAGGTAATTGTATGATAAACATAGGTTTATTAGGATGCGGAACCGTAGGATCAGGGGTAGTCAAATTGCTGCAGGAAAACCGCGCCGCCATCGAGGCCAAGACCAACTCCCAGCTCTCCATTGTCAAGGTGCTGGAACTGGACCGGCAAAAATGCCTGCAGTCAGGTATCGATGACAGTATCATAACAGACAATATCGAGGAGATCATCAATGATGAATCCATTGACATAGTGGTGGAGCTGATCGGGGGGATCGAGCCTGCCTTGAGTTTCATTACGGCTGCTATGAAAAAGGGCAAACATGTGGTAACTGCCAATAAGGATCTGATTGCCGAGCATGGCGAGGAACTCTTTGCTACTGCGGCTGAAAACGGAGTGGATTTCTATTTTGAAGCCAGCGTGGGCGGAGGGATACCAATTGTTTATCCCTTGAAGCAATCCCTGGCCGGCAACAAGATCCAGGAAGTTATCGGTATCCTGAAC
>JAKJCH010000082.1 GCA_022706565.1 Bacillota bacterium
GTTCCGTTGGAAGCTTTGCAATGAGCGCTATGGTCATCAGCAAGCCCGCCAGCGATTCATTATCCATTTCAATGCGCATAATATTTTTAACTGCTGCTGGAGACTGATCCCCCGACTGTCTGGTGTCCTGATGGTCAGACCAGCTTATATAATAGACATTATATTACAACTACCTGTAAAAATACCAGCATAAAATTTGGTGATGGGGTGGGGTTTGTAGGTTGGCGATGTTGGAAGAGTGTCATATACTGGTATATGTAAAAATTGATTCGTAAAATCTTACAGAAATGAGGATGCGATATGAAACAAACGATTGATGCCCGCGGCTTAAACTGTCCCGAACCGGTGATAATGACCAAAAAGGCTCTGGACAGTCAGGATGTCAGTGAGGTGTTGGCTATTGTCGATAACCGGGCAGCCCTGGAGAACATATCCAGACTGGTTAAGACCATGAATCTGGGGAGCATGGTGGAGGAACAGGACGGACTCTTTTATATAAATATCACCAAGGAGGAAGCCATCCCCCAGAAGCAAAGTATAAAAGCGGGGGCCACAGTGGTGGTAAAAAGCAATGTACTGGGGCAGGGTGATGATGTGCTGGGCAGCGTGCTGATGAAGAGCTTCCTGTACACCCTGACGCAGATGGAGGGAGAATTGGAAACCTTGATATTCCTCAACGGCGGGGTATTGTTGACCACAGCTGGCTCCGAGGTTCTGGAGCATATCAAGAACCTGGCTAAAAACGGGGTTGAAGTCATGTCCTGCGGTACCTGTCTGGATTTCTACGGCCTCACCGACAAACTGGAGGTAGGCTCTATCGGCAACATGTACACTATTGCGGAAGAAATGTTTCATGCCCGCAAGCTGATAGTATTATAATTAATACTGGATTGGCCGCCGTTGCGGGCTGTCGAATGACGGGGGGACCATATGCTGGTGGGCATCGATATTGTGGACATAGACCGGATCAGGGCGGCTGCCGCCCGGACACCGCGTTTCCTGGAACGTGTATTCACCGCTGGCGAACTGGATTATTGCAGGGGCAAAGCCGACCCCTTTCCCTCCCTGGCAGCCCGTTTTGCCGCTCGTGAAGCAGTGCGCAAATTGGACCCGGTGTTCATAACCGGGGTGTCATTCCAGGATACCGAAGTAGTAGTAGATCCCGACGGCAAACCCCGGTTGGTACTGCATGGCCGGGCTTTGGAGGAATCCCGCCGGGCAGGCATAAATAACCTGGTCCTCAGTCTCTCCCATAGCCGCGGACAGGCTATCGCCATAGTTATTGCCGACAAGGAGTGAGACCCATGAAGCTGGTAAAGGCGGAAGAAATGAAGACTATCGATAGACGGGCCAGCCAGGAGTATATGATACCCAGTCTGTTGCTGATGGAGAATGCCGGTCTGCGTGTTGTGGAGTCCATCCGGGCTATTTTACCTGAGGGGAACCGGACCCGGGTGATAATACTGGCGGGCAAAGGCAACAACGGCGGGGATGGTCTGGTAGTCGGACGCCATTTGGCTAACAGCGGAACGTCGATCGATCTTTTCCTGCTAGGGGATGCTGATGCACTGACCCCCGATGCCCGCGTCAATTACGATATTTTACATAAGATGGGGATCCCCATCCAGCCATTAACCTTGGAACAGCACCTGCCTGGTTTGATGACCGCGTTGCTGCAGGCAGATCTGGTAGTCGATGCAATATATGGGATCGGCTTCCGGGGGCGCCTTAATGATTTTGAAACCAAGGTGGCGGACCTGCTTAATCGCAGCCGGGTGCCGGTGTTGGCGGTTGACATCGCCTCTGGAGTGGAGGCCGATACCGGCAAGGTTCATGGATCGGCAGTCAAAGCCGATTATACGGTGACCCTGGCCTTGCCCAAATTAGGTCTGATAACGAGTCCGGGCAGTGAATATACGGGGCAGCTGTCGGTAGCTGACATATCCATTCCCCGCTCGTTGCTGGAGGATCCAGCACTTAAAATGAACCTTATTGATGCTACCGCTATAAAGGGGTGGCTTACACCCCGGGCAGCGGACACCCATAAAGGCACTTATGGCCATGTTCTGGTAGTAGGTGGCTCCGTCGGGATGACCGGGGCAGTCACCATGACTTCCTGCGCCGCCCTGCGCTGCGGGGCGGGTTTGGTTACTGCCGCCCTGCCTGAACCCCAGATGCCCATCCTGGACGCGGCGGCGATGGAGGTTATGAGCCGGGCTTTGCCCGTTACCAGCCTGGGCGGTATATCCATCGATGCCCTGCCGGTGCTGGAAAGCCTGCTAGGCACCTGTTCGGTATGCGCAGTAGGTCCTGGCATGTCCAGATACCAGGAGGCCAATGCCATCCTCCGTTTTATCCTGGAGAATGCCGGGGTTCCGGTACTCATCGATGCTGATGGTATAAATGCCCTGGCATCAGACCCTGACGTACTCAGCGACCGCCAGGTGCCGGTGGTTATCACCCCCCACCCACGGGAGCTGGCACGGCTGACGGGGCTGACCGTGGAGGAAATCCAGCACAACCGGATCGAAGTTGCTTCCCGTTACGCCGTCAACTGGGGTATAACCATAGTGCTTAAGGGCCATCAAACGGTGGTGGCCTGCCCCCACGGTGACGTACACATAAACAGCAGCGGCAATCCGGGCATGGCTACTGCGGGCAGCGGCGACGTTTTGAGCGGAATCATTACCGGTCTTATCGCTCAAGGCCTCAAGACCCAGCAGGCAGCGGTGGCCGGGGTATACATACATGGCCGGGCCGGTGACCAAGCGGCGGCGGACGTGGGCCAGAGGGGCATGATAGCCGGCGATATCATCGATTACCTGCCTTATACCCTTTTGGAGATAGCAGGACAATAAATCAATAAATAAGAAAGCGGGTGGTCATATGCTGGTAAAGAATGTGATGACCAAAGACGTGCTGACAGTACGTCCCGACGAGAAAGTTGACAAGGTAGCCCGGCTGCTGGTGGACAACCGGATCAGCGGAGTTCCGGTAGTGGATGACCAGCATCGGGTAGTGGGGATCATCACTGAGAAGGATTTGATGATCAAAGCTACTGAGCTCAAAGTCCCCTTCTATCTCACATTATTTGACAGTATTATTTTCCTGGAGAACCCCATACGTTTTAACAATGACCTGAAGAAATACACTGCTACCTATGTCAAGGAGGCTATGACCAGCAAGGTGATAACCGTGCCTGAGGATTGCCCCCTCAATGAGGTGGTGACCCTGATGCAGAAGAAGCAGATCAATCGTGTCCCGGTAGTACGGCATGGTAAGCTGATCGGCATCGTTACCCGCAATGATATACTGAAAGCTATCGTAGAAAGAGATGGATAATCGTTCAATGAGCTGGGCAGAAATAGATTTAGGAGCCATCAGGAGTAATATTGGCGCAATTAAGAGCCTGCTTCGCCCGCAAACCGGGTTGATGGCTGTCGTCAAAGCTAATGCCTATGGGCATGGTATGCTGGAAGTATCGAAGCTATGTATCGAGGCAGGGGCTGCCTATCTGGCGGTCGCCAACCCCGAGGAGGCTTTGACTCTGCGGGAAGGTGGCATAGGGGCGCCGATACTGGTCTTGGGATGGATGCCCCCGGAATATGCTGCAGCTATGGTCGAAAACAATGTCGATGTCACTGTTTTTGAGCCGGGAGCCGCGGCAGGATTGTCACAGGCAGCGGTGGCAGCAGGAAAGCCGGCACGGATACATTTGAAGGTGGACACGGGTATGGGTCGGCTGGGTTTCGATCCCAAGCCCCAATCACTGGAGGCTATAAGAGGCTTAGCTTCCCTGCCGGGGATAGAGATAAGGGGAATCTTCAGCCACCTGGCCACTTCCGACGAGACTGACAAAACTTTTGCTTACCAACAATTGGGAGTGTTTAGACAGTTTACGGCCGACCTGGAGGAGATGGGGGTCAGTATCCCCATCCATCATTTGGCCAACAGCGGAGCGATCATGGAGATTCCGGAGGCCCAACTGGATATGGTCAGAGCCGGTATAATCATTTACGGCTTATATCCGTCCGATGAGGTGGATCACTCCATAGTCAAGTTGATTCCCGCCATGACCTTGAAGAGCCGGGTCAGTTTCGTTAAAACCCTTCCAGCTGAACACTCAGTCAGTTATGGTCGCACCTACATCAGCAAAGAAGAAATCAAGGTGGCCACAGTACCCATCGGGTATGCGGACGGCTACAACCGCTTGCTTTCCAACCGCGGCTGGGCGGTGATTAGAGGCCAGCGAGTGCCGTTGATCGGCAGGGTTTGCATGGATCAGGTTATGTTCGATGTGACTGCCCTCAGCGAAGTCAAGACCGGAGATGAGGTGATTCTATTCGGCAAACCGGAAGACGGAGTGACCGCCGATGACTTGGCGGCAGTGATCGGCACCATCAATTATGAGATTGTATGCTCACCCCACAGCCGGGTGGTCAGGATTTTCCACGATTGATCCGGCCAAAGAAGGACAGTAATTAAAAGTTTTACGCCCATTCCACCTGCTTTTGGTCATTTTTGCGAGTGTTTCATGTAATTATTGGATTTGCGGGCCTGACACCTTGTCTATATAATAAATATATATTGCGTATATTTATTTTGGGGGTGCTACCGTGCCAGCCTCTAGACGTATCATTGTGACGATCTCTGAAAACCTCCTATCTGAAGTAGATGACTGTATGATGAGGGAAAAAAGGAACCGCAGTGAAATAGTACGTGAAGCCATCGTTTATTATCTGCAGTGCCGCAAGAAAGAAATGATGGTTGAATATATGAAGAGGGGATACATCGAGATGGCCCCTATTAATTTAACTATAGCTTGTGAGGCGACCGCAAATCTGGAGGAGGATTTTTAGTATAGTTGGGAATTTTTATTCCTGGAGTTGATAAAAAATGATAAAAAGAGGGGAAATCTATTTTGCCCAGCTGAACCCGGTAGTAGGATCGGAACAAGGAGGTATCAGACCTGTTCTGGTGGTCCAGAACGACGTTGGCAATCAGTATAGCCCGACTACCATTGTGCTGGCCATCACGTCCCAGATCAACAAGGCCAAATTACCTACCCACGTTGAACTCAAGGCCCATTCCTATGGAATGGAACGCGACTCGGTCATCCTCACCGAACAGATCCGTACAGTCGATAAAACCAGATTGAAACAGAGAATAGCGGTTTTGGACGAGGCGACGATGGCCAAGGTCAACGAGGCCCTGGCTATTAGCCTGGAACTCAAGGAGATCTAAATACATATCATAGCAATACCCAGATAAGCCCGCCCTAGACGTACCACCGTACGATTCAGGTCCGGGCTTTTTTCATGCCTGCTTCGGACTGGGGCCTGGCAACACAGGGGCTGGTTGCGCAGTTGAACAAGTCGGCCGGCGAGGATTCTAGATCGAGGAGGGATAGGTTTGAGACCAATAGTAGGGATAACCGGGAGCAACCAGCCTGGTAACCATACGCTGCTGTTTAAGGATTATTACGTCAGCGCAATTCAGCGGGCGGGTGGGTTGGCCTTACTGCTGCCCCCGGTTCGGGACGAAGGTGGACTGGAACAGTACCTTGATATCTGCTCGGCCATATTGTTTACCGGGGGCGGGGATTTCGACCCGGCCTGGTGGGGAGAGCCTTTATCTCCTCAGTGCGGCGAGATCGATCCCCAAAGAGACAGATTTGAATTGAGTCTGGCCCGGCATTGCCTGCGGTTGAAGCGGCCGGTGCTAGGGATTTGCCGGGGTTGTCAACTGCTTAACGTAGCGGCCGGGGGCAGCCTCTGGCAGGACATCCAGTCTTCCCAAGGTCATATCCAAAAAGCCCCCCGCGATTATCCCATCCATGATATA
The DNA here is from genome assembly GCA_022706565.1 of Bacillota bacterium. GTDB lineage: Bacteria > Bacillota > Syntrophomonadia > Syntrophomonadales > Syntrophomonadaceae > PHAA01. Next base: position 5,845 of record JAKJCH010000082.1, read on the forward strand.
TTTATAGAAGCGGGAAGCCGGTTGGCAGATATAATGAGGGTTGAACAGATCCGGGTCAACAGCTTTCACCACCAGGCTGTCAAACACCTGGGGGAAGAGTTTACCATTACTGCACTGGCCGAGGATGGAACCGTGGAGGCGATAGAGAAACGGGGAGCCGAATTTTGCATGGGGGTGCAATGGCATCCGGAATGTATGCGCGACCGATACTCGACCCGCTTGTTTGCTGCGTTTGTGGCCAGTGCCCGGACTTGAAGCCCGGGTGGGCAGGGAATTAAAAACTAACCTACTTGGAGCCGGGCAGATAATGGCAGGATGGCATTTGAACCATCAATAAACGGCATTCATAAGATACTATTGCAGGGGGAGGATCTTTTCTTAATGATAGCAATCCAAGGTGCCACGATATACACCATGGAAGGCGGGATTATGCACGGCGGGGTAATACTGGTGGAGGAGCAGTTCATCCAGGCGGTGGGGGAAGAACTAGCAGTACCGGCCGGCGCTACCGTTGTGGATGCACAGGGTAAATTCATCCTGCCCGGATTGATTGACGCGCACACCCATATCGGGTTGGAGGAGGAGATCTATCGTATCGAAGGCGACGACGTCAACGAGACTAGCGACCCGATTACACCGCAACTGCAGGCAGTTGATGGGATAAATTTCATGGATCTGGCTTTCGCCGATGCCCTGCGGGGAGGCGTAACCAGAACAATGTGTATGCCCGGCAGTGCCAACATACTGGGTGGGCAGGCGGTTTTTCTCAAAACCCTGGCATCCAGTCCGGCGGAGATGATATTTCGCAATCCCTGGGGGCTGAAAGCGGCGCTGGGGGAGAATCCCAAACGGGTCTATGGGGCTCAGAAGAAAGCCCCCAAGACGCGGATGGCCAGCGCCAGCCTACTCCGGGAGGCGTTCGCCACCGCCCGCGGCCTAATGGATAGAGAGGATATCAAGGCCGCCGAATTATACCGTAATGCAGCCATATTCAAGGTCCTGCGCGGAGAGATGCCCCTGCTGCTGCATGTTCACCGGGCCGATGACATCCTGACGGCACTGCGTATAAAAGATGAGTTCGGTATTGAGATGCAGCTCCAGCATGGTACCGAGGCAGCTCTGGTGGCGGATGAACTAGTGAAAAGAGAGGTACCCGTGGCCTTAGGCCCCCTGTTTACCAACCGAGCCAAGGTGGAGATGAAGGAAGTGGCTTTCCGCAATGCCGCTCTGCTGGCGGAGAGGGGAGTAAGGTTCTGTTTTATAACTGATCATCCAGTTATTCCGATCGAACACCTACGGGTATGCGCCGCCCTGGCGGTGCGAGAAGGGTTGGAGGAAGAAGCGGCTCTCGCCGCGATAACCAGTACCCCGGCCCGGATGCTTAAACTGGATCATGAATTGGGAACCATAACGGCGGGCAAACGTGCCGACTTGGCGATATATTCGGGGCACCCGCTGGATTTCCGGTCCCGGGTGGAAAGGGTAATGGTGGATGGTAACTGGTGGGGGGAGAAGGTTGAATAAAGGCGATCTGTTTACCGTATACATGGACGGTAGCCCTATGACTATCTGCGTGTTGGGTTCATACCAGGAAGAATTAACCGGAGAAGAGA
>JAKJCH010000083.1:0-4395 GCA_022706565.1 Bacillota bacterium
CCCGCCCCGGTAATCGTCAACGACAATACACCGGCCCAATCGGTTTCAGCCCCCGAAGTTGCTCCGGCGCCAGCCGAAATTACAGAGACCCCGGATGTTTCCCCGGCTCCCCAGCCGGAACCAAAGCCAGCTCCGCAACCCGCCCCGGTGCCCCAGAAGCAGCCTGCCAAAACCAATGTGAGCCGGTCAAGTTCGAGTGGAGTTCAAACACCTGCCCCAGCGACTCCCAGCCCCAGCCGCGGAAGCGAACCCAAGAACTCCCCGGCCATGGCCAGCGAGATGCTCAAACTGATAAATGCCGAGCGGGCTCAGCAAGGTCTGGCCGCCTTGGTTCTGGACAGCCGTTTGTCCAACGGGGCCTATCTTAAATCCAAGGACATGGGCATCAACAGTTATTTCAGCCATACCTCGCCTACTTACGGTAGTCCCTTTCAGATGATGAAGAGCCTGGGTATTACTTACCGGGCGGCAGCTGAGAACATTGCCCGCAACCGAACCGTTTCAGCTGCCCACACCGCTTTCATGAATTCGCCTGGTCACCGGGACAACATCCTCGATGATTCCTACCGCAAGGTGGGACTGGGATTCTATCAGCAGGGCAAAGACCTCTATGTCACCCAGTGGTTCACTAATTGATATAGGCGGGGTGCGGTTGGGTGGTCTGATTTCTGATGGAATCCGAAATCGCGGTGAATAAACCGCACCTAACCCTATTAAAACAAAGAGATGGCCGAATTAAGCTTAGGTGAAAAAGCATGCATACCCGCTCTCGGGCGGGTATAGTTATTTGGGGTTGTGTTGACCGCATCCGGTCCAGAGGGGAAAATTGTCAGGGCAGCATACCAATCGCTCTCCACAGAGGTATCGACGACAGCAGAGCCAGGATGTTGATGGCGGCATAGGCCAATGACATTTTAATAGTTTGGGAATGCCGGACCATCCCCCCGGCGGCATAGATGGCCGCCAGAAAGGTGGTATTCTGGTAAGGGGCATTCCAGAGGTTTATGGCAGTCAATACCACGAAGGCCGGGATAAGGGGATGAATATTCATGGCGGTGGCCAACGGTGCCAGCAGGACGATAAATATAGTCAACGTAGCAGCCTGCGACACCAACAAGAAACGGATCACGAAAAGCAACAGGCAGAGGGCCACAATAAACAGACAGAAGTTGTCCATCAAGGGCTGCAGATAGGGACCGACGGCAGTTCCAACCCACCGATCTATCTTGAGAATCGGGAAGAGAGCCGCCAGGTTTAGGATGCCGCCGATGAAGCAGATGGAATCCCAGCCTATCTTGGACCTAAACGTGGCCCGGTCAAAAATATTAGTGCCCAGCATCAGTACTAACGCCACGACAGCTACTTGAGCTGCGGAAATGCCGTGTAGACGCTCTGTGATCCACATACCCAGTGAGACCGCCAGTATGGCGGCCACGATCTTCTCTTTTCTACTCAGTGCACCCAATCTGGCCAGCTCGGCCGCGATGAATCCGGGATCCGTGGTCCGAGGGGGTTCCTTCGGTCTGTACAAGATCTGCACGGCAATATAACCCAGCACCAGAACCACCAGTCCCCACACCCAGCTTACCCCCAGCCATGACATCCAGGTGATTGCTGGGGCCACTTCTTTGGGCATCAGCCCTACCAGGACATAATTGAATAATGAAGCGCTGAGGAAAATAGGATAGAGAACTCCGGCAGACATAAAAGTGGCCGCGAAGAGGCCGCCCATACCTTCGCTTTCATTCGCAAATCCCAGCTTGTCGCCGATAGCTTTGGCAAAGGGGGCGGAGATGGAAACCTTGGCAGTAACACTGGGGATAAGCGGGTTGATCACTGCGCCGACCACATACATGGCGGTCATCATGCCTTTGAAACCGGCCGGGAAGAAGCTCATTATCTTGAGGGCCACCCGGTCCAGTAGACCAGACTCGGCTACACCCAGCCCCATACCCAGCGCACCGACCAACAACCAAAAGGTCTCGCCGCCAAATGCGGCAAAAGCGGTGCTAAAAGGCACCACCTTCAAGATCGCCCAGGAAGTACACATTAGCAGACAGGTGGCATAATCAGGTATTAGTTCCACCAGCCACCACAGCACGGCGCAGGCAAAGGTGCCCAAAAATATCATGGAATTCACATTGAGGGGTTCTGGGGGAGCAGAGCGGGCGATCACGATAGCCAGGATCACCCCAGCCAACCCCCCGATCAATTTCTTATAGTTGGGCGCCTTTGAATTCATTGCTCATCTCCTCTCCATCCAGGCGGAGCCGCCAACGGCTGTCGTATCGTGCCGGTCCAGGATGGAGTTGATGACCCGGGCGGTATCCACGGCGTGTGCTGGTTCTACGAAATCGGTATGGGCGCAGTGTTTTTCGATCACAACGAATTCCCGGGCCCGGGAGCGCCAGTAATGCAGATCGTCGGAACGGCGGGCGGCCTTGAAATAGTATATCTGACCGTTATAGTATTCTGGCTGGTAGGTTTGATAAAGATGGCTCAGCAGCATTTTGTTCTTCTGTAGTTCCGGCCGGGTAGGGTTACTCAGTTCCACATCGAGCGTCTGGGGCTGCCGGTCAAATAAAGGGATTTGGAGAACATTCTTAAGTACCTGGCGGGCCGGGGCCAGTTTACTACACACCAGGCGGGGGACCTCGGTTGCCGGAGTCTGGCGGATAGTATTGACACTGTAACGGAGCAGACCGCGCATGTGCGCGGTTGTTTTGTGACTTTTATGGACATAAGGCTGCGAAAAAGTATCCAACATTATGACCACGGCCGATTGAGCCTGCCTCTCCAGTTGGCGACCCATTTCCAAGGCGATGGCACCTCCGATGCTCAAACCACCCAGGTAGTATGGACCAGCGGGAAATAGACGCTGTACCTCCTCAGCGTAAACCGCGCCAATGTCCGCCAACGTGGTGGAGGTATTCCAGGCTTCCCGGGCAAAATTAAAATTTAGCCCGTACACCGGTCGTTCCGGATCGATATGGGCAGCCAGATGGTGATAGGTGACAATATCCCCATGTACATCATGGACCAGAATTAGAGGGGTCTTGCAGCCTTGCTGGCGGATAGGGGCCAAATGCTTGTAAGACCCGATTCCGGGGGTGGCATCGACCAACTTGGCCAGTTCTCGGATAGTGGATTGCTGGAAGAAGTCATTTACTGGCAATATGCATCCGAGGCGGGTCTCTATGGCAGAGAGAAGTTCAGCTGCGCTGAGCGAATCCCCTCCCAGATCGAAGAAATCGTCATCCAGGCCGACATAAGGCTGATCCAGAACACACTGCCACAACTCCCGTAGGGCCGCCTGGGTAGAGGTTAGGTCACCCTCATCATCCTGGAAAGCTTTTTTCAGGGTTTGAGGCATCAAGCCCAGTTCCTGCAGCTGCTGATAGAGAAGGTTGCGCTGCACCTTGTGGGCTGAACTGGTGGGCATATCAGCCGTAATGTAGAGAAGGGTGGGAAGTTTATAGGGTTTGATCTTGCTTCTCAGGGCTGACCTGATTTGTCTTAAGTCCACCGTCGTCCCGGGTTTGGGAACAACTGCCGCCCCGATGTCATCCGATCCCTGTCTATTGGGATAGGGGAAAACGGCTGCTTCTTTGATGCAGTCCAATTCCAACAGAGCGGCCTCGACTTCATATGGGGAGACCTTTTCCCCCCCGCGGTTGATCATCTCTCTCACCCGGCCTTGAAGGAACAAGTAACCGTCATCGTCGATATGTGCGATATCGCCGGTTCTGAACCAATCGTCCAGGAAACTGTCCCGATTGTCCTCAGGATCGTCATAGCCGGCAAACATGCCAAAATCCCTGACCAGCACTTCACCCCCCTCCAGACGGATCTGTTTGAAAAAGGAGCAACCCACCGAGCCCGGCTTGTAACCCTTGGGAGCTTTATGAGGGCTGGTAATCAAGCCCACTTCGGTCATCGCGTAATGATCAATCAGATTGGCGTGGAAGAGCTTTTCTATTTCCTCCCGCAGTTGGACGGGCATCGGAGCACCCACCACGATTAGATAGAGACTGTGCTGGTACGGATAGACATAAGAACTCTGCTGGCAGTACCGTAACAAGGCAAACAAACCGGCGGGCTGCAGATTCATGTGGGTGATGCGGAAACGCTGCAGGCAGTCAGCTATCCGTTTAGGATTAACTCCATCGGTATATATGATGCAGCCATTTCTTATGAGAACCCTGAGTATAACTTGGATGGCAGGATTACGGAACAATTGCACCGCTAACAATTGAACCGAATCCTGGGTATAATCATAAAATTCAGTCTCCACCTCAATAGCCTTGGCAAGACCGGCATATAGCATGGGTACCACTTTTGGTTTGCTGGTGGTCCCGGAGGTCGTAAAAATGAAGGCGGGTCTGGTATCACCTT
>JAKJCH010000083.1:4405-7447 GCA_022706565.1 Bacillota bacterium
CCTTGATCCCGCCGCCAGTCCGGCTCCCGCAGCTGATTGAGTTCCAGGGTTTCCAAACCCTGTATTCTCCGTCCTTGCAGGGTGATGATACCCAGGTGTAAATCGAGGGCGGCTTCCATGACGGGACTTAGATCCCCGTCGCACAGCACCCAGTCGATCCTAAGCAATTCTAGCTGGCTTAAGTACTGTTCGCTGTTCAGAGTTGGGTCCAGGGGTGCACAGATGGCGCTTTCCATGATGCCTAGAAGCAGAGGCATGCAGAGCAGGCCGTTGCGGGTGATGACGGCTACCCTTTCCCAAGGCCGGACCCAATCCATAAGAGTGGTTTGAACCTGATTGCGAAGTCCGATAAGTTCCCCGTAAGTCAGGAACTCGCCGCTGTGCATAATCAAAGCGGCCTTATCGGGATTAAGGCAATGAGTATCGATCAAGTGGCAAAACCGGCCTTTTTCAGTCACCATCTCAGGTTGTCCTCCTAATAGGCATGAGCTTGGATTGTATTGCATGGTGTCTCTGAACTACTGCAAAAGAATGGTGTTACATGAAACTGAGCCTCAGCATGCGCAGGCGAGATACCAAACCAATCATGCCATGCCCGAGCAGACTGGCTTGCAACCGGGTATAGGCTTGATTCCTGGTGCTTATGGATTTAATATGGTCTCCCCTGGCGATCTCCCGAAGCGCTGGCCGCACGATATCAGAACTCATCAGCTCATCCAGCTGAGCTTTAATGGCCTGGTAACGGTGGGGCGAGTAAATATATTCATTGTGGCAGCAGGTGCTTATGAACCGCAAAACCAGGAAGGCCATCAGGTCACGGAACTCCTCCAGCTCCCCCAATTGGACCAGTTTCTCACGATAAATATCCAATAAGGCCAAATACCTTTGTGCCAAAAGAGGCCGGTAGGAATGGGTTATAGAATTTTCGTTCATGCAATAAACGTATACATACTGGTTGAGTAAGGAGAGCTTGGGGCTATGGGCGAAAAGCAGCAGATTAAACAAGATATCCTCACCGGAAATGCGATGGTTGGACTCGAATCTGACCCCTGCTTCTTTGACAAAGTTATGGCGGTATAACTTGGCCCAAACCGTGATTCCATAAGCTGGGGCGATGAAGTAGTCGAAACGCCAAGCGGGATCGCGGGTCTCATCCAGGGTTAAGATCCCATCGCCTATCGGTCTGTCGCAGCGGACTGTATCGGCCGAAATCTTGTTATTGGCCACCACGATGTCTGCCCCTGTGCTCAGCGCGTTATCCAGCATCAGCGCGATGGCCTCCGGCTCCAGATAATCATCTGAATCGACAAACACCAGGTAATCTCCCTGGGCCATATCCAGTCCGACATTACGGGCCATCCCCAGGGTTCGGTTTTCCTGTACCCAGGTTCTTATCCTATCATCCCGTGAGGCATATTCATCGATGATGGCCTGGCTGTGGTCCGGTGAGCCGTCATTGACAATAATGATATCCAGGTTCGTATAGGTCTGGGTTACGACCGTGTCCAGGCAGCGACGCAGGTATTTTTCCACTTTGTATACGGGAATGATGACGCTGACCAATGTATTCAAATGTATTCCCCCGGAGGTATTGTATAAGTCATAATATATAATAATTCGACAATCAAGTTTGGACAATGGTTTTTGTATAATCTAGAAAAGGCATCCTTAAATCAAGCTAGGATGGATTGTTCCGTATGGCGAACAAATCTCCGCCGCAATAAGGGTCGAGAAGAATGAAGGCGAATTATGAATAATTCTATCCATAAGGCGATAGCTGCCCTCGAACTGTATAATCCTTGGACGCTCTTGGTCAAACTGCACGAGCTATACTTCATTAATCCTGTCCGATTCTATCAGCCAGTCAACTCCCTAGGACTCGGTTTTGAGGTCACCCAGGATAATCAAGACGTACCCGCCACTCCCGTCCCGGATCCTTGCGTCGCCGGGAACAAACCCAGAACCATCTGGTACCTGATCCACTGCTTCTATCCATTCAGCCAGGGGGGCACGGAACGTTTCGTGTACAATATGGCCCGGCAGGCCCAACAGGTTGGTCACCAGGTTTTGGTGGTGACATACAATGCCCTCGATAAACGCCGCCATTTTAGCCACCGGGTGGGAAACATATTGTACCATGAGTACCGGGTGGACGGATTGGATGTCATCGAATACCGGCATCGCCGGGCGCCGCGGGGCATCGTCCATGACATCTTAACTGAGGACCCTGATGTAGATGAATTTGTCCGGTTCCTGTTCAAACGGGAGCGCCCTGACATTGTGCATGCCGCCTATCTGCAAAAGGTTACTTCCTTCTTGTCCGCTTGTCATCGATTAGGAGTGCCTTATGGGATTACCTTTACCAGCTTTTTTTGTATGTGCCATTTCGATATATTAATCGATAAGAAAGGAGTTATATGTGGGGGTTGCCAGGGAGGGGCCCGCTGCCGCCAGATATGTGCTTGCCTGGAAATACCGGATGCGGCAGCCCGCCAGCGGAGAATGAAGGAATTGTTGCTGAAGGCGGTCTTTCTCACCTGTCCTTCGCAGTTTGTACAGAGGACGGTGGTCAGGGAATTCTCCGGCGTTCGTCTTCAGGTAATCAATCACGGTATATCCCGTGAGTTTGGTCCACATAGTTCGGGAACCCAGCCGCCGCGGGTCCGGGTCACAGATTTTGCCTACTTCGGCAATGTGACCCCCATCAAAGGAGTACATATCTTGATTGAAGCCTTCCGGGATATGCCCCGGGATTATACCCTGAATATTTATGGATCAGGCCCGGAGTCCTATCTGCGGCATCTGCGCCAGCTGATACAGGGGAACAAAAACATCCGGCTGCACGGCAAAGTACCTTATGACCAGATGAGACAGGCATATGAGGCTAACCAGGCAGTAGTGGTCCCCTCCATCTGGCCCGAGACCTACAATTTTGTAATTCATGAAGCGTTGTTGATGGGCAAATTGGTCATAGCCTCACGAATCGGGGCTATGCCGGAACTCATCCGTGATGGTATCAACGGACTGCTGTTTGTCCCTGGC
>JAKJCH010000084.1 GCA_022706565.1 Bacillota bacterium
ATGACCAGTCTCTGCACTTCTCCGGTTCCCTCATAAATCTGGAATATCTTGGCGTCCCGATAATATTTCTCCACCGGATAGTCCCGGGTGTATCCGTAGCCGCCGAATACCTGTAAGGCCTCAGTGGCGCAGAAGACGGCGGTGTCACCGGCAAAGCATTTAGCCAGGGAGGCTGATTTGCTGAACCGGGGTACCTCCATATCCTGCAGTGAAGAAGCCTCATAGTACAGCAGGCGGGATGCCTGAATCCTCTGGGCCATATCCGCCAGTTTGAATTGGATGGCCTGGAAACTGCAGATGGGTTTGCCGAATTGGGTCCGCAGCTGGGAGTACTCAAGGGCTGCATCCAGGCTGGCCTGGGCCATCCCGACGGCCAGGGCCGCCACGCTGGCGCGGGATATATCCAAGGTCCTCATGATGATCTTAAAGCCGTCACCTTCTTTACCGAGCAAGTTCTTGGCGGGCACCTTTACGTCTTCGAAGATGACCTCGGTGGTATTGGAGGTCCTGATGCCTAATTTGTCTTCTGTCTTACCTACGGTTATACCGGGGGTATTACGATCGATAATGAAAGCGCACATCCCTTTGGTGCCCATTTTTTTATCCATGGTGGCCAGCAGGGTGTACACGCCGGCAGTACCGCCATTGCTGATAAACTGTTTGGTTCCATTGATGATGTATTCATCGCCGACCTTTTGACACCTGGTTGACAATCCCGCCGCATCTGAACCAGCTCCTGGTTCAGTCAGACAGAAGGCCCCTAACTCGCCATCCATAAGACGACCGTAGAATTCTTTTTTCTGTTCGTGATTGGCAGCGATTAAAACCGGGTCTGCCGCCAACAAAGTGCTGGCAGCCATGACTGTGGCAATGCCGGCATCGCCCCAGCTTATTTCTTCGGCCACGATGTTCTGGGCCAGGTGGTCCAGTCCCGGTCCGCCGTATTCCGCCGGTACGCCGATGGTCATAAGCCCCACTTCGTGCATCTTCTTGATGCATTCTTCCGGATAGATGTGTTTGTGGTCCCATTCACTAGCATAGGGGGCAATCTCATTGGCCGCAAAATCATGGGCCACTTTTTTCATCATCTCTTGTTCTTCGCTCAAACGAAAATCCATTAAAGTAGACCTCCCTTTCAATTCCAATCATTTGGATGTATCTCTATGGACTAGAATTTTCCAATCACTATTCAAAAAAGAGGTGCTGGCGATGGCTGGCTGTCCAGCCATCACCCGCAAAATAGAAGAGGGGTAGGGTTATATATCCCGGGTCCACAGTGAGGCCATGGCAGGCCCTCCGCCTACGCATAACGAAGCTCCGCCAACGGTTTTACCTAATCTCTCCAGTTCATAGTACATGGAGACGATTATCCGCAGGGCGGTGCATCCCACTGGGTGACCCAGGCCGATACCGGAGCCATTGTTGTTGATATTGCCGTCCTGTTCCAAGGTGCCCATATTGAGGTCGATGCCGGCTACGTCCTTGATCATGCGTTTTACTCCCAGCACCTGGGCGGCAAAGGCTTCATTTATCTCCCAATATTCAACATCCTCGTATTTCATGCCCGCTTCTTTCAGGCATTTGGGTATGGCGACTGCCGGTCCCAGACCCATCACCCGGGCGTCGACGCCCTCAGCGCAAACATTGATGAGTTTCATTAGGGGCTTGATGCCCAGCTCTTCAGCCTTTTTCTTGGTCATCATAACTACTGCGGCAGAAGCGTCATTGATACCGGAAGCATTAGCAGCGGTCACTACCCCGCCCTTTTTGAAGGCAGGTCCCAGTTTTGCCATGCTTTCCAGGCTGGCACCGCGAATGGGGTGCTCGTCGTTTTCGAACAGGAACTCTTTCTTGCCTTTCTTGACCATCACCGGGACAATCTCCCGGATGAAACGGCCTTCGTCTACAGCCCGGACGGCCCGCCTATGGCTAAGCAAGGCCAGCTCATCGCATTCCTCCCGGGTGATGCCATACTGCTCGGCGACGTTCTCAGCCGTTATTCCCATGTGACCCCCGGCCAGGGTACATATCAGACCATCAGACAGCATTGCATCCTGAGCCTTGGAGTCACCCATGCGGGCGCCCCATCTCATATTCTGCAGCAGGTAAGGGATGTTGCTCATGCTTTCAGTTCCTACCACCAGGGCTATGTCATTCTTGCCCAGCATCAGTTTCATGGCGGCTAATTCCATAGCCCTCATGCCTGAAGCGCAGTTCTGGTTGACCATACTGGCGCTGGACTCCACTGACATGCCGATTTGCTGGGAAACTATGCGGGCCGGCAGGGATCCGTTGCCATGATGCAGGCACATCCCCAGCACCAGCTCATCGACCTGTTTCATATCGATGCCTGCCCGGTTGACCGCTTCGGTGGCGGTGATTTTACTCAGCTCATTGGCGCGCATACTTGCCAGGGAACCATTATAAGCGCCAATCGGGGTACGGCAAGCGCTAACTACTACGACTTCATTCAATTCTTTTGCCATAGTATAAATCTCCTTTTCCCAAAATTTTTCCTGTTTATCAAGACTACTGAATCTTATTGGTGGCCACCCAGATCCCCATCTTGTCGGCCTCTTTGATCAGTTCGTCACGGAAATTGGGGTGGGCCAGGTTGATAAGCAGTTCTGCCCTCTCCCAGGTGCTTCTGGCCTTCATGTTGGCGATGCCATATTCGGTGACCACATAGTAGTTCATGCTGCGGGGTACGGTTACAGTTGCTCCTTGAGTCAGAGTGGGCACTATGCGGGATTTGAGACTGCCGTCTTTGTCTTTATAGGTGGAGGTAAGACAAATCAAACCCAAACCGCCTTTGGAGAAATAGGACCCAAAGATGTAGTCCAGCTGACCGCCGGTGCCGGAAATGTGTCGTACACCAGATGATTCCGAACAAACCTGGCTGAACAGGTCGACCTCCACAGCATTGTTGATGCAGATCATATTATCCTGTTGGCGAATAGTCGCCGGGTCGTTGGTATAGCTTACCGGGTAGCTGGCACAGAAAGGATTCTCATCCAGGAAGTCATACAGTTTCTTGGTGCCCATCGCGAAGGTATATACCATTTTGCCTTTGTCCAGCTGTTTGCGGCGGTTGGTGATCTTGCCAGCTTCATACATGTCGACAAAAGAATCCACCAGCATCTCAGTATGAACGCCAAGATCTTTAAGGTCTGACTGGGCGATCATGGCCCCCACCGCGTTCGGCATAGCACCTATCCCCAGCTGCAGGCAGTCGCCGTCTTTGATCTGATCCATTATTATGGACGCGATCTTTTTGTCGACGTCGCTTATGGGCAGCTCAGGGAGATTGATAAGCGGCTTGTGGTCGCCTTCCACAAAATAATCGACTTCTGAAACATGCAATGTCTCTCTTAATCCTCCCAAGCATCTGGGTACCGATTCATTTACCTCGCAGATTACGATCTTGGAGGCATCGGTTACCGCGTGGGTGATGGAATTGGAGGTGCCGAGATTGACAAAACCGTGCTTGTCAGGAGGAGTCACCTTGATCATGGCCACATCCACGGGAACATAACCTCTGTCATAAAAACTGGGGCCTTCATGATAGGTCAGGGAGATGTAGTTGCAAAGATTTTTATCATGCAGCTTACGGCTGGCCCCGCTGAAATGCCAGTCATTATAAATAAAATGCTTCCTTTCCGGGTCGGCTAACACAGTTTGGGGTGGGAAAGGACAGGTCACAGTCCGGATATTAACTCCAAAGAGCTCGTCCGTCCGCTTGGCCAAAGCGGCATCCAGAACATGGGAGGCCATAACAAATTCGCCATAGTGAACCAAATCACCTGATTTGACCACCTTCATAGCCTCATCTACCGGTACCAGTTTGCGCTTATACTCATCCATCCAACTCATTCCATTTCCCTCCTCTATTATCGATCAATACATCTCAGTAGTGGTCTTGTGGGGGACAACATGAGTCTATTTCCCTTGGAAATTGGCTTTGCGCTTTTCTACAAAGGCGGTCATGCCTTCAAATTTATCCGCGGTAGCACAACTCATGCCAAACATATCGGACTCAATGCTCATAGCGGTATCGATATCGACCTGCATGCCTTTACCTATGGCAAACTTGGCATAGCCCACCGCCAATGGGGCCTTGGATGCTATTTTCTTGGCCATCTTGCGGGCCTCGTCCATCAATTGGTCCGGCGGGCAGACATGATTTACCAAACCCAGGCGAAATGCCTCTGCGGCCGAAACATTGTCAGCGGTATAAATGAGTTCTTTGGCCCGCCCTTCACCAATGAGGCGCGGCAGACGCTGGGTGCCGCCAAAGCCGGGAATGATGCCCAGACCCACTTCTGGCTGCCCGAAGATAGCTTTCTCCGATGCCAATCGGATGTCGCAGGCCATGGCCAGTTCGCAGCCGCCACCCAGGGCGAACCCATTCACGGCAGCGATTATGGGCTTCTCCAAGAGTTCCATCGACCGGAATACCTTTTCCCCAAAGTCGGCGAAGAAACGCCCTTCGGCTGGGGAGAGGGGCAGCATAAAAGTTATGTCGGCACCGGCGACAAAGGATTTTTCCCCGCTGCCGGTCAGTATTACGACCTTAATATTGTCATCGGCTTTGATGTCTTTGATAGCAGCTTCCAATTCATACAGCGTGTCCCCATTGAGGGCGTTCAAGGCCTTGGGGCGATTGATGGTCAAAATTGCCAGGTAGTCTTCTTTCTCCAAGATGATGTTCTGGAATTCCAAAATCCTGCCTCCCTTCACGTACTATCGCTACTGCAATCAAATCAAATACTGATCGCAGTCTATTTATAGTCGTAGAATCCTTTACCGGTCTTCATACCCAGGTGGCCTGCACGCACCTTTTGGCGGAATGCCAGGGAAGCACGGTACTTGGAGTCGCCGAATTCTTTCCAGAAGTAATCACAGATTGCCAGCACGATATCGATGCCTACCAGGTCAGCCAGAGCCAGGGGGCCCATCGGCATACCTGCACCCAGTTTCATAGCCTTGTCGATCTCGGCGGCGGAGGCGGTCCCTTCCTGGTAAACCATGGCGGCTTCGTTGATGTAGGGAACCAAAATCCGGTTGACGATGAATCCAGGTACCTCTTTGGCCACTACCGGCTCTTTGCCGATCTTCTTGCTCATGTCTACGGTGAGGTCGACTACATCCTGAGCAGTCTCGGCACCGGGGATTACTTCAACCAGTTTCATGACCGGTACGGGATTGAAGAAATGCATCCCTACAACTTTGTCGGGACGGTTGGTGGCAGCACCTATCTCGGTGATGCTCAGCGCCGAGGTGTTGGTAGCGAGAATGGTTTCCGGCTTGCAGATTTCGCCCAATTGAGCATGGACCTTTTTCTTGATATCAATGTTCTCAATGATCGCCTCGATGATAATGTCGCAATCCTTGAGAAGGGCAGTATCGGTCCCGGTCGACAATAGTTTTCCGAATCCGGCTACATCCTCTGCGGTCTTCTTGCCCTTTTCTACTGCCTTGGCCCAAGCCTTGTCGAGACCCTTGGCTGCTTTTTCGACTACCGCGGGCACTACGTCTACCAAAACCACGGTGAATCCAGCTTCTACGCTGACCTGGGCTATTCCAGCCCCCATTGTCCCTGCTCCAAGTACTCCAATTTTACTGATCGCCAACTTACTCTCCTCCTTTTTATTTCTTGGGTTTGAAGAGGGTGACTTGACCCCCCACTCCCCTATATGGTGGATATATAAAAGCAATTTGTATGCCAACTAATTTTGCAACTCGCTAATGATCCCCATATTTGGGGCGTTTGGTACTGCCGGCTGGAGATTGTGCTTGTGCGACCATTCTCTAACGACTCTTTTTGCAACTCTTTTTGGGCCCTAAATAATAAAAATGGTTGCATATTGCAACCATTTCGGGTTTATAAAATTATTCCACTCACCTATTGTTTGGTTGGGTTGGTATATATTTTCTGAGCAGATGTTTCCTTTCCATTTAAACCAGTATAGTCTAATTGGAGAAGACCAATGTCCATGCCATAATACGGGATTTGACGCACCTGCAACGACATTGCTGGGTCCAATCCGGTTACTCTGAAACCGCCGGATAATACCACTGCCGAGGTGTTTTATCGGTCGGGTTGGTTGATTAAAACCGCCCCCAAACGAGACTTTTTGACATGACAGCGGTAACAGATAAAAAGGGTCGCATTTTGCGACCCTTTAATTAATTATCCGATTGTTTCCCCCCGGTCTCTGGGATTGAGCAGGCCATACTTATCCAGTTTGCGGTATAGCACTGATTTGTTGATTCCCAGAATGCGGGCAGCCCGGGCCTTATTGTTGCCGGCAGCAGCCAGCACCCGCATAATGGTGGCCCGTTCTGTTCTTTCCACCGCTTCAGCCAGGTTATCTACTGAAATCGGCATCTGTTCCGCGGCGGGCATCAGATTACCCAGATAAGGAAAATGTTCGGGGAGCAAACAGGCTTGCCGGTGTAAATCCGCCATGTTGATAGCCCGTTCCAGCAGGTTTTCCAACTCCCGTACGTTGCCGGGCCAATCATAGGCGCCCAACAAATCGAGGGTCTCCGGAGCGACCCGGTCTACCTGAGTATGCATGCGACGATTCAGTTTCGGAATAAAGTAATTGACCAGCAGGGGTAAATCCTCCAGTCGCTCCCGCAGAGTCGGAGCATAAATGCTCACAACATTGAGGCGGAAGAACAGGTCTTCTCTGAAAGTACCCCGATTGACCATGTCCTGCAAATCCCGGTTGGTGGCGGCTATGATCTGAACATCAATGCGGAAAGGTTTGTTGCCCCCTACCCGCTCTACCTCCCTCTCCTGTAAAACGGTCAGCAGTTTCGACTGCATGGCCAGGGGCATATCTCCGATCTCGTCCAGGAAGATTACTCCCCGGTGGGCCAGTTCGAATTTTCCCGGTTTTCCTCCTTTACGGGCTCCGGTAAACGCTCCCTCTTCATACCCGAACATCTCCGATTCCAGCAACTGATCAGGCATGGCGGCACAGTTTACCCGGACAAATGGGTGATCCGACCGCGAACTGGACTGATGGATGGCATGGGCGAACAGTTCCTTGCCCGTCCCGCTTTCCCCTTGAATGAGGACGGTAGAGCCGGTAATGGCGGCGCGCACCGCCATTTGTTTCATAGTGCGCAGTTTCTCGCTCACACCGACTATATCGGCAAGACTGTATTTGGAACTGTAAATGCTGCTGATTACATCCTTGTATTGGGCTAATTGCCCTTCCAGGTCACGTAGTTTCTTGGAAAGGATCCTGACCCCGGCAGCATCCAGGACCAAGCTCTGGCCCATGGCCCCGATCAATTCACCGTCTTTG